>JADGHC010000574.1 GCA_019689655.1 Microbispora sp. | reverse complement strand
ATAAAACCCCCTTTTCGCAGGATATGACGCCTGTACCCAGCTCCATCAGGAGTGTCGGGAGATACGGGGGCATCAATTCATCCCGGGGGCCTTTCTCCGTGCCCGGTCCGTGATCCCGGTGTCCGGGGTCCCGATGGCCGGGTCCGGGTGGGCGGACGTTCACGACGTGCTGATCTCGGTGGGGGGCGACTGATGGAAAGAGCACCGTCTCGTGACGTCGCCAGGGCCGGACGCATCCGCCGGGGGCCGTTCCCATCGGCAGGCGCCGGCCGGGGAAACGGCACGGGCAGGAGCTCGGGCGGAGGGCAGTGGCCGTTATCCGGGCCGATCGGGCCGCGCCATGCGGGCAGACTCGGCGACGACCTGGCCATGGTGCGGGAACGATGGTTCGTCCTGCTGCTCGCCGCACGCACCATCTCGGTGCTGGGCAGCGGCTTTGCTCCCATCGCCCTGGCCTTCGGCGTGCTCGCGCTGCCCGGCGCGAAGGCGACGACGCTGTCGGCGGTCCTCACCGCCCAGGCGCTGCCGATGGTGGGCTTCATGCTCTTCGGAGGGGTCATCGCGGACCGGATGCCGAGACACCGGGTGATGACGGCGGCGGAGTCCGTGAACGCGGCGGCCCACCTCTGCCTGGCCGCGATGATGCTCACGAGATGGGCGCCGCTGGCTCCGCTCCTGGCGGCCAGCGCCGCCAGCGGCATCGCCGGCGCGATGTTGTTCCCGGCGCTGACCGGGATCATCCGCGACGTGGTGCCGCCCGCCCGCCTGCATACCGCCAACGCGCTGCTCGGGCTGGGCGGCAACCTCTCGAAGATGACGGGTCTCGTGCTCGGCGGCGGCGCCGTGGTCATGCTCGGCAGCGGCTGGGTGCTGATGACGAGCGCGGTCATGTTCGCCGTCGCCGCCGTCTTGATCACCATGCTCCGCCACGTGCCCGATCACGGCCGCCGCGGCGGCGCCCACTCGGTGCTCGCCGACCTGCGGACCGGGTGGCGCGAGTTCATCTCCCGGCAGTGGCTCTGGGTGGCCGTGGCACAGTTTTCGATCTTGATGATGGCCGTGCAGGCGGCGTACGGCGTGCTCGGGCCGCTGGTCGCCAAGCAGCGCCTGGGCGGCGCCCCCGCCTGGTCGGCGGTCCTCGCGGGCGAGGCCGCCGGGATGACCATCGGCGTCGTGCTCGCGTTACGGCTGCGTCCCCGGCGGCCCGTCATGGTCGCGACGCTCCTCACCCTGCCCACCGCCCTGCCGTACGCGCTGCTCGGGACCGGGGCGCCGTTGTGGTCCGTCGTGAGCGGCGCCATCGTCGCCGGCGTCTGCTTCGACATGTACGGCGTGCTGTGGAACACCACGGTCCAGCGGGAGATCCCGGGCGAGTCGCTGTCGCGGGTCAGCTCCTACGACTCCCTCGGCTCCCTGATGCTCGGCCCCGTGGGCATGCTGCTGGCCGGCTCCCTGGCCGTCACGATCGGCCCGCAGCACGCGCTGATCGGGTGTGCCGTGATGGTGGTGCTGGTCTCCGTGCTCGCCGTGCTCTTCCCCGGGGTCCGGGAGCTGCGGGTCCACGACGTCCACCCCGTGCCGACGGGATCGTGATCATTGGGAGGCGATCGTCGCCGACGGCCGGAACCCGGCCACGACACTTGATCGTTCAGGCCGCTGGACACACCTCATCGACCGTCGACAGGGAGAAACACGTGGTCTTCAAACGGATGCTGGGCGCTCTCGGGGTGGGCGCGCCCTCGGTGGACACCGTACTGAGCACCCCGCGCGTCCGGCCGGGCGGCGTGCTCATGGGCGAGGTGAGACTGTCCGGCGGCGACTTCGACGCCGAGATCGAGGACATCACCCTCGGCCTGGTCGCCACGGTGGAGATCGAGCACGGCGACGTCGAGGGCACGGGGCTGGGCGAGTTCTCCCGCAGCCGGGTGTCGGGCCCGTTCACGCTGCGCAAGGGCGAGAACCGGACCATCCCCTTCCAGGTCCCGGTGCCGTGGGAGGCCCCGATCAGCGAGATCGACGGGCAGCGGCTCACCGGCATGGCGCTCGGCGTCCGCACCGAGGTGGCCATCGCGAAAGCCGTCGACAAGGGCGATCTGGACCCGGTCGCCGTCGAGCCGCTCCCCTCGCAGCTTCGCGTCCTGGAGGCGTTCCTCCAGCTCGGCTTCGCCTTCAAGTCGGCCGACCTGGAGGCGGGGCACATCTACGGCGTCCGTCAGGAGCTGCCGTTCTACCAGGAGATCGAGTTCTACCCGCCGCCGCGGCACGCCGGTGTCGTGGGGGAGGTGGAACTCACCTTCGTGGCCGACCCCGCCGGTCTGGAGGTGATCCTGGAGGCCGACAAGCGGGCCGGGCGCTACTCCGGCGACGCCATCGGCCGCTTCCGGGTGAGCCACGAGGAGGCCATGCATCTGGACTGGCCCGCGGAGATCGACCGCTGGCTGACCGGACTGGCCCAGTACGCCATGCCGTACGGTGACCATCACGGCGGCCACGGATACGGCGAGCACGGGTACGGCGGCCACGGGTATGGCCACGGGGGCCACTACGAGAGCCACCACCCCCACCACGGCCACCACAACGGCCCCGGCTGGGGCGCGGTGGCCGCGGCCGGTGCCGCCGGGGTCGTCGGCGGCCTCGTGGCGGGCGAGATCATCGAGGAGATCTTCGAGGGCGACGACGAGGGCGGGGACGGCGACTGGTAGCCGGTAGGCGCCGTGTCGCGGGGCGCCTCCCCATGCGGGCTCCGGCCATGGTCTCCGGAGACGGAGACCACGGCCGGAGCCGCCGGCGACATTGCCATCGCTTGATGTGTAGCCCACGGCCTGCGTCATGGGCGGCGGTATAGCGTGACTGCCGTCACAATGAGTGACGACTTTCCAAACAGGGAGTTACGCATGATCACTCGACTGATTCTGGCCGGCGCCGCCTGCGCCGCCGGGCTCGTCGTGGCGGCGCCGATCGCCGCCTCCGCCGAGACGGCCGCCCCTCGGCAGCCGGCGGCGACGGCACTGGCCGGCACCCCCTCGCACACCGGCGACTGGAGGCACGGCTGGTGGGGTCGCCCGTGGGGTCACCCCTGGCACGGCGGCTACTGGGCCCGTCCGCTCGGTTACTACAGCCCGGTGGCCTACTGGAGCACCCCGGTGGTCCTCGTGCCCACCGTCTCCGCCGCCGCCACCACCGCCACAACCACCGCCACAACCACCGCCACAACCACCGGCGCCGCCACCGACTGCGGGGCCGACGACACCGCCGTCACCCCCTGCGACGGCTGAGCGACGGCGTCCGGGGACCGCATGACAGATCCCATCTGAGGATCACGAACACCCTCGATCGAGCACGGGCTCGGCGAGGGCTTTAAAAACCCCAGGTTGTCAGCAGATTTTGCTGACAACCTGGGGCCAAAGTCACCCGCACCATTCAGATCTTCGGATACCGTTCGTAGCCACTCCGTCTCCTTTCGTGCACGGCACGACTTCCTTCGACCCGGAGCGCGTTATGAACGGCCAGCACAGACCTCGCTCTCCCCGGCGCGCCGGACGGGCGCCCTACGACCTCGGCCGCCCGGTCCCGCACAGGCCGCCGTCGTACGCATCACCCCTCAAGCAGCACACCGGCGGCGACCACGAGCCGCTCAGCCGGTATGAGCCGGAACCCGAGCCCTCCCCCATACCGAAGGCCGGACGCCATCGCTCCCTGCGGCGGCCCACACTGATTCGTGCGGCGCTCGTGACCGGAGCCGCGATCCTGACCGCCGTGAGCGTCTGGGCGAGCATCGACACCCCCGGCCCGGTGCCGGGTCCTCTCCCGCCCGCCGGCCCCGTGGCCACGGTCCCCGATGACATGGTCCGCCCCGGCATCGCCCCGCCGGCTCCCGTACGGCCCTCGCCCGGCCATCGAC
>JADGHC010000573.1 GCA_019689655.1 Microbispora sp. | reverse complement strand
GTTATCTTCAGCCGGATGCTCTTGCAGGGGTCGTGAGCTGGGTGTTTGTGTCGTGGACGCTGTCTGAGACGTGGGCGTTGGCGCCGAGCTTCGCGGTGCGGAGTTGGCCGTGTAGGCGGGAGATCTGGTCACGCAGGTGCCGGTTGTCGTCGGTGAGCTCGCGGATGCGCTGATGGGCCAGGGCGAGGCGGCCGCGCAGCGATGCGGCGCTGCTGGGCTCGGTCGTGGCCGGTGGGACTGGGGCTGGGCCGTGGCGGAGGGCGTTGAGACGGTGCCGGAGGTCGGTTTGGGCGTAGAGCCAGGCGCGGGAGACGCCGGCCTTCGCGGCGACGGCGGCGATGGTGACGGCGGCGCCGCTGGATTCGAGGTCGCGCAGGGCTTCGTGCGCTCGGGCCAGTGTCTGCTCGCGCCGACGGCGGGCGGCGACGACGAGGTGGTGGGAGTTGTCAGCGCGCGTCATGCTCGCCGTCCTTGGCGCAGCCGGACGGACCGCAGGTGCAGGTCTGTCCAGGTTGGAGGGTTGTGATGATGGTGAGCAGGTTGGCTTCCACTGTGCGGTTCATCTGCACCATGCGTTCGCGACCGTCGGTCTCGGCCTGAGCGATCAGGCGGCGGGTGTCGGCGAGCTGCTGCTGGTGCTGCGGGAGGAAGTCGGCGGTGGTGATGAACAGCGGGCAGGTCAGGCAGGCGTTGGCGTGTGGGCAGGACTTCTGCAACGGCAGCCCGCAGTATCCGTTGGGCAGGGCCATCTTCGCCCGGGCGAGGTTCTGCTTCATCCATGCGGCGTCGGCCAGTGGCCCGTCGTCGGGCAGGTCGACCGGCTCGCCGCGGATGTTGATCTTCTGGGCGCGTTGCCATTGGTCCCGGATGGTGCTGTCGGCCAGTCTGGCGTAGTGCGCGGTCATGGTGTGCGAGGTGTGGTCGAGCAGCCGACGGACGACCTCTTGGGACACTTCGCTGTTGATCAGCCGGCAGGCGTAGGTGTGCCGGAAGCGGTGGGCTGTGACGCGGGCGGGCCGGCCGAGTTCGTCGGTGATGTTGCAGTCGGCCAGCCATCGCTTGAGGTTGACGGTGAAGGTGGCCGCTGGCAGCGGTAGCCGCCCGTCGGGGTTGGTCGTGTCGCGCGGGAACAGCACCGTGGCGTTCGGGTAGCGGGCGCGGATGCGCTGCTGCTGGTCGCCGATCGCGACGGCGAGGTGCTCGTCGATGGGTACCATGGCGTCGCGGCGCATCTTGTGGTTGCGGTAGTGCAGGTAGGGCGCGCCTTGCGGGTCGCGCACGAGGCAGTCGATGGTCAGCCGGGTGGCGTCACCGATGCGCAGGCCGGTGCCGATGAGGATCTCGACCAGCAGGCGTATGCGCGGGTCGGTGAGCCGGGCGAGGTTGGTTTCGGACTCCAGTTGGGCCATGACCGGTTCAGGCAGCGCGCGTGGCGCGGGGTTGAGGTCGTGGCGGGGATGGTCGTCGGCGTGGATGAGCGCGTCGGCCGGCAGTGCCGCCCACCGGTGCAGGTGGACGGCCCGCAGGAACGCGGCGACGACGCTGATGTCGCCGCTGCGCGTCTTCGCGTGGGTGACCACAGTGGACAACCGGGCCAGGTAGCGCTCGATCGCGGCCCGGTTCAGACTCGTCGGTGCTGCGCTCAGACCGGGGGTGAGCGTGGCGAGACGGGTCAGCGCGGTGAAGTCCTTGCGGATTTGGGTCAGCGCGAACTCGTTGGCGATGCGCCACCGTAGCCAGCGCTTGACCAGGCCTCGCAGCCAGGCCGGCCGGATCGGCCGGAAGTCGAACTGGGCCCGGCGCGAGACACGTAGCCCGAGCCGGGCCAGCCGCCACACGTCGGCGGCGTATTCGCTGTCCCAGCCGTTGCCGTCACGCAGTTCGGTCAGGATGTCGATGGCGTAGCGCAGGAACGCCCGTGTGGTTGTCGTGGAGCCGCCCCGCACCTGTGCGATCCAGAACTCGGCCGAGTGGTCCAGCAGCGACCGGGTCTGCTGCTCGGCGAGATACCGCAGCACCGGCCGGATCGACCGGGGCGTGGTCCTGGTGCGACGCTCGTCGGCACGGCACTGCAGCACGTACTGGATCTCCAGCCGGACCTGGGCGGTCAGGTCCCGCAGGTCGAACCGCGGCTCGCCGTAGGTGGCGCACCAGAACAGGTACTCTGTGAGCTCTGGCCGGCCGCGCCCCCGCCAGCGGGTTCGGTGCGGTGCGCACAGACCCGGCTCGCCCCACTCCACGAGAAGGTCGCAGCCGGCCACCGCGCACACCGGTGTGTCGTCGACAACCGCGGGGGGCAGATCGTCGAGCCAGTCCGCGATCGCGGGCTGGCCCTGGCGACGCCATGCCTGGGAATGCTGGTAGCACAACTGATCGCGGTGCTGACCGAACCGGCAACCCCGCGCCCGGCAGACCGCCAGCGGCCGGTGTCCGACCGCCGTCGGGTCGGCGAGGGCCGCCCACGCCTGCCGTTCTGGACGGCCGTCACGGTCCCAGCGGCGGTAGTGGGCCTGGCACCAACCGTGCAGGCTGCTCGACCGCCCGCAGGCCGGAACTGCACAGACCGGGGTGCCCAGCACGGGGTCGTCGGGCTGCGGGACGATGACATCGGTGGCGAACTCGGGCCGCACCAACTCCCGCAGACGATCGGCAAGGCCGAGACGTCCGGACCGGCTGGGCGAGGCGACCGCTGCTGTGCTCATCGCGGTGTGTCCTGTTCGGACAGCCAGCCGGCGTCGACCAGCGCCCGACGCGCGTCCTCCACCTTCAGGTGGGCATAGGTGTCGCTGGTCGTCGCGATGGACACATGCCCCAGCAGCCGCTGGACAACCTCAACGGGAACCTTGCGCCGCAACAACTCTGTGGCGTAGGTGTGCCGGAACGTGTGCGGCCCGAACGTGATGCCGGTCCGGTTTCGGAGCCGGCCAACCAGGTCATAGACGCTGCGGTAGCTCAACGGCTGACCCACCCGAGCCGACCACAGATTGACGAACACATAGTCGCAGTCGAGATCGCCGTACTCGGTGTGCAAGTAGTCGCTGTAAAGGCGCACCACCCGCGCCGGGATCGGCACCTGCCGCTGCCAGCCCTTGGCCCTCGCCCCGTTGCGGTTGCGGCGCGGAGTCACCGTCACCAGCCGCGCGGCGGGGTCGATATCCTCGTGCCGTAAGCCAAGAGCCTCGCCCACCCGAAGACCAGCATCGGCCAACAACGTGAACAGCAGCCGATCCCGCAGCCGCGGGCAGGCCGCCAACACCGCCTCGACCTGCACCGCGTCGAGAACCGCGGGAATACGCCGCTCGGCGCGCAGCTTCACCGTCCGGCGCCGCTCCGGCCGCGGCCCCAGATGCGCCAGCAACGGGCGCCACGAGCCACCCCTGCCCGTCGGGGTCTTCCAGACCGTCAGCAGATCACCGAGGTCGACCCCATGACGCTGGTGGAACTCGTAGAACGACGACACCGCCGCCAACTTGCGGTTCACCGTTGCCGGCGTGCAGTACGCCACGGCCGACGGCAGAGCCACCACCCGCCCGTCCCGCGCCGCCGGCGGCAAGCGCAGCCACGCCACGAACCGACCAACGTGCTCCAGCCGCACCCCCGACCACACCAATCCCATCGCATCGAGAAACGCGAACCAGTCCCGCAGATCGTGCGCGTAGGCCCTCACTGTGTTCGGCGAGCGGTCCACCGCGTGCAGGTACGCCAAGAACGCCTCCGCCGGCTCCACGACCGACAAGTCGGCGCCGACCAGCGTCCACGAGCGCGGCTCGCCCGACGGCATCAGAACCTGCTGGACACGCACCCCGGATCCTCCATCGTGGACACAACAGATAACCAGTCCACAACGGATAACGAACCCACCCAAACCGAGCTACGGTTACATTTCAGACAGTAAGGGCAAGGCCGGAGATAAC
>JADGHC010000572.1 GCA_019689655.1 Microbispora sp. | reverse complement strand
GAGCTACCTCGCCGGTCTCCACCTCCGCGCCGCGATGATCTGGATCAAAGACCTCACCCGGACCACACCTTGATCACAACCCAATACGCACCCTAGTCGTCTCCTGGCACGGCAAGCCCAGCTCATTCCTGCCGTCCCGCTAGGCAACCGGCCGAGCGGTTGTGTCAGGGCCGGCGGCCGGCGATCGGGTCAGCGGGGGACGATCGGCAGCGTGATGTACGAGTCGGGGAAGACCTTTTGATGCTGGACGACCAGGCCGGCCTCGGTCGTGTCCAGACGGCCGGTGCCGGGATTGCGGTCGAAGCGGGGGAAGTTCGAACTGGAGACCTCCACCCGGATCCGGTGACCGGCCTTGAAGACCTGGCTGGTCGCGACCAGGTCGATGGTGAAGGTCCCGGCCGGCTCGTGCACGCGGACGATGCCGTCGATCACGCTCATCGCCCGGCCGTCCGGGTACACGTCCACGAGCTTGGCGGTCCAATCGGTCGAGGCCGCGGAGGTCTCCGCGTGCAGGGTGACCGACACCGGGCCCGTCACCTCGACGTCGGAGGCGAGCACCTCGGTCGAGTAGCAGAGCACGTCGAGCCGCCGCTCCACGTCACGCTGGTCCTGGGGGCCGACGTTGGTGGGGTCGGGCAGCAGGGTCGGCCCGCCGACCGTTGGCACGGGGTCGCGCGGGTCGAAGGTGAAGGTCGCCGGCTCCCGCCCCGTGGGCGGCTCGGGCGACAGCAGTCCGTCCGCATGGAAGTAATAGGGCGTCTCGACGGCACGGGCGAGCGGCCAGGTCTCCTCGTCCCGCCAGACGTCGTCACCCATCACGAAGATCTTCACGGCGGGGCCGGTGTCCTCGCCCTTCAGGAACGCGAGCTGCCGCTGCTCCAGCCCGATCGCCTGCGCGGAGGCCGCGCTGCCGAAGAACAGCCTTCCTGCGCCCGTGGCGCCCGGCGCGATGTGAGACCAGGGCCCGATCACCAACGGTCCGCCCAGGCGGCGGTGGTTCTCCAGCGTCCCCGCCAGGAACAGGTCGAACCACCCCGCCACGTGCATGACCGGGACTTCGATACGGTCGTGGCGCAGGGTCTCGGCCAGGTCCTGCCAGTACGCGTCACGCTCCACGTGTGTGGTCCAGTCGCGCCACCACGGGATGCCCGGGATGTCGCTCACCGGCAAGGTGCGTGCCGCGGTGTCCTGGTCGCTTACCACCCGAAGGATCGCGGCGACGTCCTCGCCCGCCTCGGCGGCGTGCCGCAGCCCGAGCATCGCCTGCAGCGCGCCCCAGTTGAGCGCCGACCCCAGCGCGAAAGCCCCGCCGTGATACTTCAGGCCGTCGTAGAAGTCGTGCGGCGTCATCGAGGCGACGACGGCCTTCAGCCCCGGCGGGCGGGTCGCCGCCGCCTGCAGCGCGCACCCGGCGAGGTAGGAGTGGCCGCTCATCACGACCTCGCCGTTCGACCAGGGCTGTGCGGTGATCCAGGCGATCGTGTCGTGGCCGTCCGCGCCTTCGTCCACCCACGGCCGGAACTCGCCGTCGCTTGTCCCACGTCCCCGGCAGTGTTGCAGCACGACCGCGAACCCCGCCCGCAGCGCGGGCGTCACCGGCGCCGTACGGAACGACTCCTCGCCGTACGGCGAGCGCATGAGCAGCGTCGGGAACGGCCCGCCCTCGGCCGGCCGGTGGACGGTGCCGCGCAGGATGGTGCCGTCCCGCATCGGCATGGGGGTGTCGTGCTCGACGGTGACCGTGAGCGGCGAAGCGCCGGACGCCGGCATGGGGGCTCCTCAGGTCAGGGCGTAAGCGTCGTAGCGTACGGCGCCGGCCGTGCGGGCGGCCGAGGCCACGGCGAGGGTGCGGTTGAGCCACAGATACCGCTCGTCGCCCGTCTCGAAGCGGCAAAACAGCCGGAAGTAGTACTCCGCCGGGTCCACGTCTTCGCCGCGCGCGAGGCGGTCGAGCACCTCGGGGGAGCCGTGCCGGACTCCGCTGGTGGTGATGTAGAGGTACGCGCCGTCGTGGGTGCGCAGCGTGTAGCGGGTGTCGATGCTGATCATGCCGTCGGCGTGGACGACCTGCCAGTCGGCCCCGCCGGGCAGCACGGAGCCCGACAGACGGGGGCCGTCGAACGTGCCGCCCACGATGTTGATCACACGGCGGCGTCCCCACTGGGAGTCGCCGAGGTCGAGCACCGGGTCGAGCTCCACGTGGAAGGTGGCCAGGGGTTCCAGGTTCACGAGGCGGCACTCCGATCGACGCTCCACGAGGGACGCGAGTTGAGCGAAACGGGGTCGAACCCGGCCGTGCGCTTGTACGACGCGGCGATCTCCGCCAGCTCCGCGTGGGGGATGACCTGCTCGATGTCGTCGAATCCATCGGGCGCGCGCTCGTGGGCGAGCTTCATCACGATCTCCGGGCCCATCTGCCGGTTCGACAACTGCAGCGCCGTCGTGGCCGGGCGGCGCGTCTCCTCGTACGCCGCCAGGTCGCCCCGCGCGAGGAAGTACGCCAGCACCCGGGCGTCGATGATCGCCTGGGAGGCGCCGTTGGATCCGATCGGATACATGGCGTGCGCCGCGTCGCCGAGCAGCGTGACGTTGCCGAAGGTCCAGCGGGGGAGCGGGTCGCGGTCCACCATCGGGTATTCGTACGCGGCCTCGGCCCCGGCGATGATCGCCGGGACGTCGAGCCAGTCGAAGCGCCAGTCGGCGAAATGCCTGCCGATCTCGGCGAGGTCGGCGGGGCGGTTCCAGTTCCCCCGGTCCGGGGCCTCGCCGTCCAGCGGGCGTTCGGCGATCCAGTTGATCAAGGTGCGTTCGCCGATCTCGATCGGGTAGGCGACGAACTTCTGCGTGCCGTCCCCGGCCATGATCATGGATCGGCCGGTCAGGAACGGCTCACCGTAGGTGACGCCCCGCCACAGGACCAGGCCGTTCCACGGCGGCGGACCCTCGTCGGGGTAGAAGTGGGCGCGGACGGCCGAATGGATCCCGTCCGCGCCGATCAGCAGGTCCTCGTCGCCGGGGCCGGTGATCCGGCTGCCGGTCCGTACGGCGTCCGGGCCCAGCCGTTCGATCACCGCGTCCAGCAGGAGCATCTGCAGCCTCCCGCGGTGGACGGAGTACTGCGGCCAGGCGTAGCCCGCGGCCAGGCCCCTGGGCTCGGACCAGATAAGCGTGCCGTATCGGTTGAAATAGGCGAGTTCGGCCGTGGCCACGCCGATCTCGGCCAGCCGGTCGGCCAGTCCCAGCTCGGTCAGCTCACGTACGGCGTGGGGGAGGAGGTTGATCCCGACGCCGAGCGGGCGGATCTCGGGGGCCGCCTCGTGCACGGTCACGTCCTCGAATCCGGCGGCGTGCAAGCTCAGTGCGGCGGTCAGCCCGCCGATGCCCGCTCCGGCGATGACGATGCGCACGGACACCCCCTGGAGGATGAGGATTTGTTATGGCCATAACAATGATCACAGTCCCCGGCGCGGGTGCGCAAGACTTGTCCGGTGAACAGCGAGCCCGGCCCCCGGCCCGACCTCGACGAGCCGCCCGACCTGAGGTACGCCGCGTACGCGCGCAAGCGCCTGGCAAACATGCCGCCTCCGGCCGACCCCGAGGCGTTCGCGCTTGCCTACCACCTGCTCCAGCTCTCCTACCTGCTGGTCACCGACCTGGAGACCCGGATCCACCGCCCGCGCGGCCTGACGCTGGCCGGGTTCCGGGTGATGTTCAAGCTCTGGCTGCTCGGCCCCACCCAGCCCGTACGGCTGGCCGAGATCTCCGTGATGTCGCGGTCCGCGGTGACCAACGTCGTCAACACCCTGGAACGCAGCGGACTGGTCGAGCGCCGGCCGGTGCCGGAGGACGGCCGGGCCGTGGTGGTCGCGCTCACTCCGGAAGGCGAGGCGGCCGTGCACGAGGCCTTCGCCGAGCAG
>JADGHC010000571.1 GCA_019689655.1 Microbispora sp. | reverse complement strand
CTCCTCACCCCCGCCGCCCCCACGGACGCCCACGCCATGCACCGCGCCGTCCACGCGGCCACCCGCAACAGCAGCAACCGCGTACTGTGGGCACGCCCCGCCCCCGACCGGCTGGTCATCCGCGCCAACGGGGCGGTGGACTACTCCGAACTCCCTGGTGCGATCCCGGTGAGCGTGGCATCCACCGTGGTCCCACAGGCAGGAGAGCAGACCCGGTGGGCTCTGGTCGCCAACCCGTGCCGCGCGACAGGCCCCCGCGACCCCGCCACCGGCCGCCTGATCGGCAGGTCGAAGCGCGTCCCGCTGCCCGAACCCGAGTGGGAGCCGTGGGTCCGCCGCAAACTCGCCGCCGCCCTGGACGTCGACCAGGTCGAGCACACACTCCTCCCCGGCTGGACCGGGCGGCCCCGTGACGGCAGGAGACCCATCACCCTCACCCGCGTCGCATTCGCCGGCACCGCCACCGTCACCAACCGGGACGCGCTGGCCCGGCTGCTCGCTGACGGGGTCGGCCCCGGCAAAGCCTTCGGGTGCGGACTACTGCTGGTGGAGACGGGATGACCCCACCGAAACGCTGCCCGAGCTGCCGCCACCCCATCAAACGCACCCAACCGTGGTGTGAGGTGTGCGAGCGCAGGCTGCCTGCCCGACTACGGGAGGAGGTGCACCAGCGCCGCCACGCCCTGCAAGCGGCAGTGGCCGCAGCCCAGGGCTGGCTGGTGCAGCACCCGCCCGCTTCGGAGCGAGAGTTGCAGATCATCCGCCTGCTGGTGGAGGGCGCTGACACGATGAGCGTCGCGGAACGGTTGGGGATGACCGCTGACCAGGTGCGGGAGCAGATCCGGCAGGTCCGCCGCCGGTGGGGCTGCGGCAGCCGAGCCCAACTGGTCGCCACCGCGATCCGACTCGGCTACATCACCGTGGAGGTCACCGTATGAGCTATCCGAACGCCGCAGTCCTGGTGTGGGAGGCCGCTGGGCGCCCACAACGCCCCACCCTGAGGACCAAGCCCGTGGACGCGGTGTGCGCGATGTGCGGCCGACAGGTGGCCGAGGCAGTCCCTGCCAAGCAGACGGTGGCGGGCAAGAGCTTCACCGACCAGTACTTGCTCAGACGCCCGGATTCGGAGTGGACGTGTTATGCCTGCTCGTGGGTGTGCACCGGCAAGGGGATGGACCAGGTGCGCATGTGGAGCGTTGTCGCCCGCACCGACCGCAAGCTGCCGCCGTCGAGCCCGAAGGCGCTCTACGCCACCGAGCACCTGCACCTGACGTCGCGGGCGGACATGCGGGCGGTGGTGGACACCCTCGCCGACCCGCCTGAAGGGCCATGGGTTGTGTCGATTGCCGAGTCCGGGCAGAAACACACCCTGCCCTACGCCGTGGTGAACCGGGGACGTGCCCGGTGGCGGGTCCGCATGGACGCGTTGGACGTCGACGCCGCCCCTGAGGAGTTCCGGCATGTGTTCGCCCGCGTGTGCGCGCTCCGCTCGGCTGGGTACTCGGCCGAGGACATCGAGCACCTGCGCATGCCGATCGGCCGCATTAAAACCGGTCACGAACTGGCCGTATGGCAGCATCACGCGGCGGCGCTCGAACTGTGGCGTTCCTCCCCGCTCATGCACCTCGCTGTTTTCCTCCCGAACAAGGAGCACCTGAATGAGTACAGAGAACGATTCCCCGCTGGTGGACCTGCTGGCGACACTGCCCTCGACCGTGCAGCGGGCAGTCCGGTTCCAGTCGGCGATGCTGGACTCGGCGGACGTGGAGGTGATCGGCCGCAGCGCCTGGTGGGACCGGGCCAGGACGGCGCTGGAGACCGGGGCGGCGACGGGGACACGCTTTTCTGAGGTCGTCTCCGCCACCGCGAAGAAGTTGCAGATCACCTGGGCGCTGTCTCGGGAGACAGCGGAAGAGGTCACCCGGCTCACCGCCGAACTCGCCGACCCGCAGGTGTTCGCCGAGTTCCGAGAGCAGTGCCAGTCCGACGCCGTGTACGTCACCGCGCTCACCCGCATCCACCGCACCAACCGCAGGAAGAAGGCCACAGCATGACCACCACCGAGACCAGCCCGTTCACATCCCTGGCCGCGCTTCCGGACGTGCACATCCCCCTCACCCTGACCGCGCTCTCGCCGATCTCCCACGGCGCCGGGACCTCCGGCAACACCCAGCTGCTGCGGACCCGTGAGGTGGTCGGCCCGGACGGCTCCCGCGCGAGCGTGCCCTACGTGTCCGGGAACTCGCTGCGGCACACGCTGCGCGCCGCCCTCGCGTGGCACCTCGTGCGCACCCTCGACGTCGAGGACGGGTCGCTGGCGAAACGCACCGTCGACCTGCTGTGGTCCGGCGGCGCCCTGACCACCACCGGCAACCAAGCCGACCTCGACATGATCCGCAAGGTTCACCAGCTCATCCCCGGCCTCGGCCTCCTCGGCTACTCCGCCAAGTCCGACATCACCGCCGGGACCCTGTGGGTCGACGACGTCGAACTCGTCTGCGCCGAGAACGCGCACCGCCTGCCGCCGCGTCTCACCGACCACCCCCACGCGAGCATGCCCAACGGCGCGTTCCGCACCGAGACGTTCGGGACCCGCCACGACGTGGCCGGCACGCCGGTGGACCGGTTCATCGAACTCGCCGCGGCCGACACGATCGACGGCGGCACCATCGACACCGTGCAGATGATCTACGACATGCAGGTCATCAAGCCGGGCGCGACCCTCTACTCGGGGCTGCACCTGTTCGTGCCCACGTTCGGGCACCTCGCGGCGTTCGCCGCCGCGTGGCTGGAGGCTGCGCCCCGCGTGGACGGGCGGCAGGTCATCAACCTCGGCGGGAAGCGGTCCATCGGGTACGGGCAGTGCGCGGTGGAGATCGACCCCTCCGGGCAGATGCCCGACCAGTACCGTGACATCGAGGGTCTGGCCGCCGCCTACGAAGACCACCTGCGCGACAACCGCGACGCGATTCTGGCGCTGCTGGAGGAGATCACCGGATGACCCAGCAACGACGCAACGCCGACGCGATCAGGGAGACCCGCCGTGGAACTGATCACTGACCCGCCCGGGGACACGACGGCCGACCCCAGGTGGCAGCCCGTCAAGGTGGTCGCCCACCTCGCCACGCCCGTGATCAACCTGGACACGCACCCCATGCACCTGGACGGCCCCGTCTCCTGGGGCGCCTACATCGCGTACACGGCCGAGTATGGGCACTGCGCGCTGCCGCCCATGTCGCCCACTCAGGTCGTGGACTTCACCCTGCCCCTGGCCACCTGGCAGATGCACGGCGCGTGGGGGTGGGCCTGCTCGCGCGCCGTGTATGACCCGGTCGGCTACACCACGCTCGCCGCGCGCCGCCGCCCCGCCGTCGATGAGATGGCCCGCTACACCAGCGATAAGAAGCACCACCTGGCGGCCGGGCCGATGAAGGCCCGCGACACTCCGCTGGCGGCCACCCTGATCGACACCGTCACGTGGTTCGCGCTCGCCGACCCCGAACCTCTCGCCTCACTGCTCGACCGGGTTCACACAATCGGCCGGCACGGGCGGCACGGGCACGGCCGCGTCCATGCCTGGGAGGTCCTGCCGCACGATGACCGCGACGCGTGGCGGGACCGGGTCCTCCCGCACCCCGACGGCGTCCCGCAGCCGATCCGCGCCCCCTACCACCACCCCACGCGGAAGGTGCCCGCACGGTGAGAATCCGCGTGCACGTCACCACCACCGCAACGGTGATCCCCTGGCCCGAACTCCACCGGGCCGGGCGCGGCCTCATCTACGCGCTGCTCGCCGAAACCGCGCCCCAGCTCGCTACCCGCGTGCACGAACACGGGTGGGGGCCGCGCCGCATGGCCCCGTTCGGGTACTGCCCGCCCGTCTTCCCCCACGCGCCCCGCATCCCCGGCGCCTACGCGG
>JADGHC010000570.1 GCA_019689655.1 Microbispora sp. | reverse complement strand
ACACCCCGTGGGTGGTGGTCAACGAGGGCGCCGGGGGGGCCGGGGGGCCCCGGCTCCCGCCGGTTCGGGTTCAGCGATTCAACGGCAGATCACGGGCGTCCGAACCAGAACACCGCGGTGTAGTAGGTGTAGGCGATATGCCGGCAGGTTCCCCTCTTCCACCACGCGTAGGCGGAACAGACGCCGTAGTAGAGGACGTAGTAGAAAACCGCGTCCGCCTGGTACTTGCTGGAGATGTATCCCATCTTGCGCAGGGCGTATCCGTAGTCGTGCATCATGCACGCCTGCCGGAAGTCGAACCCCAGCGGCTTGTCGGGGGAGCTGGTGCAGTAGTCGTAGTACACGCCGCGGACCCACCAGCCCGCCGGGGTCTTCACCCAGTAGACGTAGCGCCACTTGCCGTGGTACCAGGCGTAGTTGACGCCGCAGTGGTTGAACGCGAAGTGCCAGAAGTTCGTGCACCAGTACCACTTCCTGCCGTCCAGGTCCGCGTTGGACGTGGGTGACTGGGCGGCGTAGTCGTAGGCGTTGGCGCTCCCGCCGTCCACCGGGTCGGTCTGCAGGAACCGGCCCAGCTTGGGCTGGTAGAGCCGGACGCCCATGAGGATGGTGCCGTCCGGGGTGTCCGCGGCCCGCTCGGCCGCGCCGTGCCAGCCGTACCTCACCGAGGGCTGACCCGGGCGCGGGTTGCCGAACTCGTCGAAGTCCAGCGCCAGCGGGACGCCGTCGGACAGGCTGTAGACCACGTTGACGTCGTCGTGCAGGTTGGTGAGCTGCAGCCGGACGTCACCGGTGGCCGACGTGACCGCCGCCAGGCCGCCCGAGATCGAGTGGACGTTCCTGGTCACGGCTCCTGACGTGGCGTCCTCCACCACCCAGGCGGGGGTGTCGTCATCGGCGTCGAAGTGCTCGATCCGCTTGCCGACGGCGTTCCAGGTCCCGCCGGACTCCTGCTCCATCAGGGTCGTGCTGCGCCGCAGCTGCGGGTCGAGGGTGTAGGACTGCCGCAACGAGCCCGAGGTCATCGACTTGACGAGATCGGTGTTGTAGTAGTCCACCGTCAGCCCCGCGGGCGTCGCCGTCGTGCGGCCGAAGGCGTCGTACACGTACCCCGAGTCGGCCAGCCGGTCCCCCTCGTCGTAGCTGTGGTTCTCGGTGACCGCGCCCGAGCCGTCACAGTCGCTGCTGGTCAGCGAGGTCCGGTTGGAGTCGGCGTCGTACCGGTACGTCCGCCGCGTGCAGGTCCCGCTCACGGTGTCGTCCACCGAGCCGATCCGGCCGGCCGCGTCGTAGCCGATCTTCTGGGCCGACAGGCCGTTGTGCGAGACCTGCTGGCCGTGGATGGACCAGGTCACCGAGTCGTCGAGGAGCTTCACGCCGGCGGCGTTCTGGTAGCCGCGCCAGGTCGGCGCGCCCGACGGGTCCCTGGTGACGCTGTAGGAGACGCCTCCCGGCATGTCCTCGTGGACGACGGCGCCGTCCAGGTCGTAGGTGGCGGTGAACCTCCCCGCGACCGAGTCGGTCATCGAGGTGAGCACGCCCCGCGGGTCGGCCGAGGTGTCGTAGACGTAGGTCACCGTGGACGGCGCGCCGTCCGTCTTCTTGATCACCCGGTCGAGCGCGTCGTACTCCACCCGCGTGACACCACCGTCGGCGTCGGTGTAGGACACCTGGCGTCCCAGTGCGTCGTACTCGCGGGTGATCACGGTGCCGTTGGACGCGGTGGTCTTCACCACGCGTCCCGCCGCGTCGTAGGTGTTGGTCACCGTGGGCACGGCCGTGCCGACGCCACCCGTGACCCTGGTCTCCAGAACCCGGCCCGCCGGGTCGTACGTGGTGGCGGTGGTCCTGGTGACCCCGTTCGCGGTCTCGGTCACCGTGGCGACGCGGCCGCCCGCCTCGTAGGTGTAGACCTTGGTGACGAGCTCCGCGGGGTTGGAGCCGGCGTCGGAGATCGTCTTCTTCGCCTGCGTACGGCAGAGCAGACCGGCCCACTCGGGCTTGCCGCCGCAGGTTCCCGTCCCGTCCGCGCTGTAGTACTCGTTGATCGTCGTGCCGGCGTCGTCACCCGACGACTTCGGCATCGTGGTGCTGATCACCCTGCCTTCCGAGTCGTAGCCGGTCGTCTTGGTGATGGCCAGGCCGCCGGGGTCGGTGACGGTCTTGGTGGCCTTGCCGTTGGTCCAGTCGTAGTACGTCTTGCTGACCCTCACGTCGGCATCCGCGGTTCCGCCGGGAACCCAGGCGCCCACGGCGACGGTGGTGATCAGGTTCGAAACATTGGCGTCCGAGGGCCGGCCCTCGTCGAAGGTGTTGACCTTGTGCTGCCTGGCGGCCACCTGGGCGCCGTCCACCTCGACCAGGTGCAGCGGCCCGAACTCCTCCTCCACGCGCTGCCCGTCGGAGCTGTACACGGACTCCTCGGAGAGCAGCCGTGCCCGCTCCGCCGTCGGGGTGTTGATCAGGCCGAGCAGCGTAAGGTCGTTCGCCGCGTTCGGGCCCTGCCCCAGGGCCAGCGCCCGGTTGCGCGCCGAGAGCGACAAGACGGTGTTGCCGTACGCGTCGTACTGGCTGGTCGACACGCCGCCGCCCGGCTCCGCGCGGTTGACCACCTGGCCCGAGGCGTTGAGGTAGGTGATCGTGGCGCGGCCGTAGTCGGACGCGGCCAGGCCGCCGCGCCCGGTGTGGTTCGCGGGCACCTGGTCGGCCGGGAAGATGGCGGTCGCGTCGACGGGCGCGTCGTTCTGCCCCCACGTCGCCGTGGTCGCCGCGGCCAGGTTGTACGGCGCGCCGCTCCCGCTGATCGGGACGTCGTACACGACCGAGGTGGTCGCCGTGCCGTTCGTCTCGTTCAGAGTGCCGGGGCGGAGCGTCGGCCGGGAGGCGCTGAGCAGCATCCCGTCGGACGCGGTGTCGGGGTTGCCCGCCTTGCCGTACGTGAAGGTCCACGGCAGCTCGCCGGGCGGGGAGTACCGGACCACCCGGCCCCCGAGGTCGTAGTCGTAGGCGGTCTTGACGTCAGGAGTGTTGGGATTCCACTCCTCGCGGAGGCGGCCCAGGTCGTCGTAACGGTACTCGGCCAGGCCCTGCGGAGCGCTCGCCCCGCCCTCCCAGAGGCTGATCTGCTTGACCTGGCCGGCCACGTCGCCGAGCTGCGTGCCCGCGGTCGTCGTGGTGGCGTAGGTCAGCACGATCACCCGGCAGCCCTCGGGCAGGCTCGCGAGGCTGTCCACGTCACAGTCGCTCTGCGACGCGACCGACCACGACGGAGCGATGATCTTGATCGGCCGGGCCAGCGGTTTGCCGTCGGAGCCGGTCACCGACTCCCACACGAAGACCGTGCTGCCCTTGCCGCTCGCCGGATAGACCGCGCGGACCAGGTAGGTCGTGGCCGCCGGGTCCACCTTGGCGAAGACCGTCCGCTCCGCGGTGTTGACGTCGGTGAGGGTGTACCGGTCGGCAGCCGAGTCGAAGGTCAGCTTCAGGTTGGCGGCATCGGGCTGAGGAGTGAAGGATCCGTCGGTGTTCTTGGTGAACGCCACGGAGGACCCTTCGCCGCTGATCTCCACCGAGGTGGCGGAGGTGGGGTGGAGCTCGGTGAAGGTGTCCTGACCCGACTGGGCGAGCCCGCTCGGCGTCCACTCGGTGCCGAAGATGGCCGCGACCCCGGGCAGCGACGAGCCCTTACGCGGGTTCCGCGAGGAGAAGGAGCGCATCAGACCGACGCCGTAGACGTTGGCGTCGGTGGCGGTCATCCTGAAGTCGCCGGTGAGCATGTTGACCGCGCCCGGCCCGATGGGCTGGGTGGTCGCGCCCTCCGCGTCACGGTCGACGACCAGGTCGACGGGCTTGGAAGCCGCCGTGCCCGTCGAGGTGGTGAACTCGGCGCGCACCTGGATCACGCCGTCCTCGGTGAGCGTGTGAGT
>JADGHC010000569.1 GCA_019689655.1 Microbispora sp. | reverse complement strand
GCTCTTAATACGATGCACGCGCCGTGGCCGATCCGCCGCGACGGCACAGAACCTCAGTGCGGTAGCTCAGTGCGGTAACTCAGTGCGATGCGAGCCGGGCGTCGCCGCTCTCGCGGTCCCGGAACGCGGCGCTGAGCCGCCCGCGCAGCCAGGTGGTCGCCTCGCCCGCGGACATGGGCTTGGCCAGCCACCACCCCTGGCCCGCATGGCAGCCCATCTCCCGCAGCAGCGCCGCGATCTCCGTGGACTCGACCCCCTCGGCGACCGACCTCAGCCCAAGGGACCGTACGAGGTCGATGATCGAGCGGACGATGCGCTCGTCGTCCCGTGACTCCCCGAGCCGCCGTACGAACGACGCGTCGATCTTGACTTCGGAGACCGGGAGCCGCTGGAGCCGGACCAGCGACGAGTAGCCGGTGCCGAAGTCGTCCAGGGCGAGCTGGACGCCGAGCCCGGCCAGCCTGCGGATCGTGTCGGCGCTGTAGGCCTGGTCGGTCATGAGGATGCGCTCGGTGACCTCCAGCCGGATGGCCTCCGGCGGCAGATCCAGCTTCTCCAGCCCGGATTCCAGTTGCTCGGGCAGGCGCGAGTCGAGCAGGTCGCGGGCCGACACGTTGACCGAGATCGGCACGTCGATCCCCGCGTGCCACCACCGGGCCGCCTGCCGCAGCGCGTGGTCGATGACGTGCTGGGTGAGCTCGCGCATCAGGTACGACTGCTCGGCCAGGGGGATGAAATCCACGGGCGAGATCGGCCCGCGCACCGGGTGCCACCAGCGCAGCAGCGCCTCGACGCTCTCGACTCTGCCGTCCTCCAGGCTCACCTTGGGCTGATAGTGGAGCTCCAGTTCGTCGGCGTCGATCGCCCGGCGCAGGTCGCCGAGCAGGCTCAGCCGTTCGGGCGAGTTGCGGTCCTTGCCCGGGACGTAGAACTCGACGCCGGTGCGGCCCTCCTTGGCCAGATACATCGCCACGTCGGAACGTTGCATGAGCAACTCGAAGTCCGGCGCGTGGTCGGGATACAGGGCGATGCCGATCGAGGCGTCGATGTCGAAGGTCATGCCCTCGAGGCGTACCGGCTCGGTCAGCGCGACCCGCAGCCGTGAGGCGACCTCCTTGGCCGCGTGGGCGTCCCTGATCGACGGGAGCAGCACCGCGAACTCGTCCCCGCCCAGGCGGGCCACCACGTCGCCGGGCCGCACGCTGTGGGTGAGCCGGTGGGCCATGATCTGCAGCAGCCGGTCGCCGACGGGGTGGCCGAGCGTGTCGTTGACCTCCTTGAAGCGGTCGAGGTCGAGCAGCAGCAGCCCCACCCGCTCGTTCTCGCGCGCCTCGGCCAGTGCCTCCTCCGTACGCAGGATGAGCATCTTGCGGTTGGGCAGGCCGGTGAGCCCGTCATGGGTCGCCTGGTGGTCGCGGCGCAGGGAGAGCGTCGCGGTGAAGTAGACCACGGTGAGCGGCGCGACGAACAGCGGCACCAAGGCCGTGGAGTGCGCCATCACGACCGCGACCAGCGGCGCGAGCCCGAGCAGCGCCCCGTAGACGAGGGCCTGCGGGCCGATCGACGCCTTCATCACCCGGGCCAGCGGCCGGCGCTCGTGCAGCGCCACCGCCTGGCACACGAGGATCGCGCGGACCGCGAAGTACGCCGTCGCGGCGACCGCGATGGCCGGAATGTCCCCGCCGTCGGGCGTCCAGGGCGCGCGGGGTGCCGGATGCACGCCGAACGCCGCGAGGGCCCCCGCCGCGGCCGTGCAGGCCAGGGTCACCTGGGCGAGGTTGAACAGCACCCGGTGCCAGGCCCGGCGGCGCACCAGGCCGCTGACCACCACGGCGACCGCCTGCATCAGCGCCGCCGTCGGCAGCCCCTGGTACATCAGCACGGCGAAGGTGAACATCGTGGAGGCCGGCGTTCCCCCGACCAGCGTCGAGGAGCTGAACATGACCGGGCGGAGCTCGCCCAGCACCACGAGCACCGTCACGATCCAAAACAGCGGAGTGCGGGCCACCTCGCCCAGCGCGCCGAAGCCGAACCGTACCTCCGCGATCACCAGCGCGGTGATACCGGCGGCGGTGACCGCCGTGAGGTAGGCCCACAGGGGAGTGCCCGGGCGCGGTCCGGTGTCCCGGGTGTCGACGGGCGTGGAGATGTCGCCCAGGTCGACGGCGGGCAAGAGGAGGCGCGGCACCCCGGAAAGCGGCATAAGACCGCGGGAAAGCGTCATCGGTAAGAAACCCCCCAAGAGGTCACTATGGGAGGGTACGACCTCTGAGCCACTTCGCGAAACCGCTTGGGCACACTCCGTCACCATGATTTCTGGAGATGTCAGGGCTTGGCTGGACTTGCGGTGAAAGTTTCAGCCCCTCCACACGCTCGATCCCCCGTCCCGCCTGCGCCTATTACGTTGATCGTCCAGCCAAACTCCGGACGGCCCTTCTTGGACCCGCCGTCGGCTCCCTACCATCCGAGGGACCCGTGGGAGCGCTCCCACATTACCGGACGGAGTATTTCCATGTCTCGCAGATTGACGGCAGCTGTGCTCGCAGCGGTCGCCACGGCCGCGGTGGGAGCGTCCGTGCTCACCTCCTCCGCCGCCCAGGCCGCGGACTCCCCCTTCTACGTGGATCCGACGAGCAACGCGGCCAAGTGGGTGGCCGCCAACCCCGGTGACAGCAGGATGCCGGTGATCAGGGACCGCATCGCCGCCGTTCCGCAGGGCAAGTGGTTCGCCAGCTACAACCCCTCGACCGTACGCAGCGAGGTCGACGCGTACGTGGGTGCCGCCGCCGCGGCCGGCAAGATCCCGATCGTGGTCGTCTACGAAATGCCGAACCGCGACTGCGGCGGCGCGAGCGCGGGCGGCGCTCCCGACCACGCCTCCTACCGCGCCTGGATCGACCAGGTCGCCGCGGGCCTGGGCGGGCGACCGGCCTGGATCATCCTGGAGCCCGACGCCCTGGCGATCATGCCCAACTGCATGAGCGCCTCGCAGCAGGCCGAGGTCCAGGCGTCGATGGCGTACGCCGGCAAGAAGTTCAAGGCCACCTCGCCGAACGTCAAGGTCTTCTTCGACGCGGGGCACGACGCCTGGGTGAGCGCCGGCGACATGGCCAACCGGCTGCGCGGCGCCGACATCGCCAACAGCGCCGACGGCATCTCGCTCAACGTCTCCAACTACCGGTACACCTCCGGCCTGGTCTCGTACGCCAAGAGCGTCCTGTCCGCCATCGGCGCGCCGAACCTGAAGGCGGTCATCGACACCAGCCGCAACGGCAACGGCCCGGCCGGCAGCGAGTGGTGCGACCCGGCCGGCCGCGCGACGGGCACCTGGAGCACCACGGACACGGGTGACTCGGCGATCGCCGCCTACCTGTGGGTCAAGCCGCCGGGCGAGTCCGACGGCTGCATCGCCCCCGCCGGGCAGTTCGTGCCGCAGCGGGCCTACGACCTGGCGATGGCCGCGCCGCCGCCCACCATCACCCCCTCGCCGTCCCCGTCGCCGACCCGGTCTCCCTCGCCGTCTCCTTCGCCGACCCCGTCTCCCTCGCCCTCCGCGTCGCCGTCCCCGTCGGCCACGCCGACCGGCCCCGGCGGCTGCACGGCGGCCTACAAGGTCGTCAGCTCGTGGCAGGGCGGCTTCCAGGGTGAGATCACCGTGACCAACGCGGGATCCTCGGCGATCGGCAACTGGACCGTGAGGTGGACGATGCCCGCCGGGCAGTCGATCACCCAGTCGTGGAACGCCAACATCACCGGCAGCAGCGGCAGCATCACCGCCACGAACCTGAGCTGGAACGGCAACCTCGCCCCCGGTGCGAGCGCGACGTTCGGCTTCCTCGGCAGCTCCAGCGGCACTCCCTCCACCCCGTCTCCGCTGACCTGCACCGCCTCCTGATCCCCACCCCATAGTTCAGGCGTGCCGTACGGTTCCCCGGC
>JADGHC010000042.1 GCA_019689655.1 Microbispora sp. | reverse complement strand
AAGGTTGCCCTCGATCTCGCCGATCCGCTGTTCGCTGACATCGCCGGCGCGGTAGCGGGCCCAGTAGCGGCGGCAATCGGTGCAGGCGGAAAGCCGCTCGCCCTCGAAGCGCTGCGCCAGCATGGGACCGACGACGAGCAGGGCGGCGGGGATGTCGGCGCTGGCCGCGGCCATGAGCTGCGCCGGCACCGTCTTGTCGCAGCCGCCGATCAGCACTGCCGCATCCATGGGCTGGGCGCTGAGCATCGCCTCCGTGTCCAGCGCCATCAGGTTGCGGTAGTGCATGGAGCAGGGGTGCAGGAAGGGCTCGCACAGGCTGACCGTGGGGAAGGCCAGGGGCAGCCCGCCCGCGGCCAGCACGCCGCGCTTCACCGCCTCGGCCAATTCCGGCACGGTACGGTGGCAGTTGTTGAAATCGGAGGCGGTGTCGGCGATGCCGACCACTGGCTTGTCCAGCATCGTCCGGGAATAGCCCATGGACTTGGCGAAGCTGCGGCGGAGATAGAGGGCGAATTCCCTGTCGCCGTAATTCGCGGCGTTGCGGCCGAGGCCACGCGGGGCGTTGGGGCGGGCGGTATCGTCCATGGGCGTTCTCCGTGCTGGTGCAGGCTAATGCGGATCGGCGCGGAGGCGAAGGGCGGCCGCCCGCACGGCTCGAAACCGCTGCGCACAATGCCGGCGGAGTTATCCCCAAATATGGGAGTAAGTCTGGGGGTAAGCCTGCGGAAAGCGACGCCGCGCCCTTGCCAGACCAACCATGTTCGTCTGCCGTTCTTCTGCCCCGGTCAGGCGTGGGGAACCGCGTGCTGGCAGATGCCGGCGCGACACAGTCAAGGGCCGCAGGCGCTTCGCCCTTGCGCCGGGTCGGCGCGCGGCCCCGCTTCCGCAAGCGCGGCCTGCACCTGCACCCGGATCGGGCATCTCGATCTCGGCGACCTCCTCCATGCTTGGGGTCAGCCCATTCCGGAGGAGGCGTGCGGCGGCTCAAGGAGATCCTTCCTCGTGCGCCGCCGCTGGTTGGTCAGCCTGGTCCCGTCGGATGCCACCGGGTCAGGCCTGCGGCAGTTGCCGCATGATGGCGGCCAGGTCCACCCAGACATTCTCGCGGCGGATCTCGCCGCGCTCTGAGAACTCGATCACGTGCAGCAGGCGGAATTCGAGGGGGCGGCCCTTGCCCTCGAGGCCGAAGGGCCGGCCAGTCGCACGGCCCGACCACAGCGATTCATCCACGAGGAATTGGTCCCCGTAGAGCCGGCGGATGCATTTGACCTTGCCATCCGAAAGATCGGCGAACAGGGCATCGTAGAAGGGGCGGGCGTTCTCCCGGCCATGGCTTGGGCCGGTCGGCCAGCCGACGACGTCGTGCTCCACATCGGGAGCGAGGGTAGCGAGCACGCCAGCCACGTCATCGCGCGCCTCGAAGCCGAAATGCTCATCAATCTTCCGGTCCATCTCCGTTCGGGTCATCGGCATTTTCGGTTCCTTCCTTGCGCAATGGCCGGCGCCGATAAGAGACATGGGTCTCAATCTGCGATCCAGTCATAGTCCCGTGGTGGGCGCCACCGGTGCCGGCTGACGCCAGGCGGGCGACTGGCCGGGCGCAAATGGGAGCGTCCGGCGAGGGCATGGGCGAAGGGATTACGGCGGTGGCGGAGCCGGCTCCGGAGTTGAAGCGGCCGAGGCTGTCGAACCTCGGCCATCCCCGCATCCCGCTTGGCCGCGTGCGCCGCCGCCTTTCTCTACTCCAGCCTCGCGCCCGAGATCCGCACTGCCTCTTGCCACATCGGCCGCTCGCGCCGGGCACGCTCAGCCGCCTGCTCGGGCGTGGACCAGGCCATGCCGGCGCCGGCATCGAGGAAGCGGCGCTGGATCGCCTCGTCCTCGCTGATACGCTTCAGCGTTGCGCTCAGCCGCTCGATCGCGGCGCGTGGCGTGCCGGCGGGGAAGACGAAGCTCTGCCAGGAGGTGACCACGAAATCCGGGATGCCGGCTTCGGCCATGGTCGGCACCTCTGGCAGGGTCGGGAAGCGTTCGGCCGAGGTGACGGCCAGCGGCCGCAGCTTCCCGTCGCGGATCACCGCCATGTAGGAGGCCAGGTTGTCGAGGGCGAAGTCGAGCTGGCCCGCGAGCATCACCGGGATGGCCTGTGCCGCACCGCGGAAGGGAACATGCGTCGCCTCGAATCCCGCCCGCGCCGCGAAGAGCGCGCCCGAGAGGTGCGGCGTGGTACCCACCCCCGGCGAGCCGTAGGAGATGCCGCCCGGCTTCGCCTTCGCCCAGGCCACGAATTCCTTCAGGGTGCGCGAGGGGTTGTGCTCCACCGGCACCACGGCGACGTTCGGCAGTTCCCAGGCAACGCCGACCGGCATTAGGTCCTTGTCGGGGTCGTAGGGCAGGCGGGAGTAGAGGAAGGGGTTGATCGAGAAGTGCGAGACGGCGGCGATGCCCATGGTGTAGCCGTCAGGCGTCGCCTTCGCTACGGCGTCCACGCCGATATTGCCCCCGGCGCCAGGCCGGTTCTCCACCACGAAGCTCTGGCCGAGCATGGCCTGCAGCCGCTCCGCGTAGATCCGCACCAGCACATCGGTCGAGCCGCCGGGCGGCCAGGGCACGACGACGCGGACCGGGCGGTCCGGCCAGGTTCCCTGGGCATGGAGGATGGCAGGCGCGGCGAAGGCGGCAACCCCCGCGCCGATGAACCAACGGCGTTGAATCATTTTGGCGTTTCCTTCCCGGTCGTTCCCAATTTGTGCCTTAGTCCGCCACCGGAAGCAACGGGGAAGTCCGGCAGGCGAGGGCTGCTGCGCACGGTCGCCTGCACCCCCGCCCGGCCTGCCGAAGTCACCGACACCTAACCGCGGCCGCCTTCCGCGGGACAGGGACAGCCGGATCCGGACCGGCCGCGCCGTTACGCCTGGTCGCGGAAGTAGGGTTCCACCGCGCCCTGGAGCTTGATGGTCATCGGGTTGCCCCGGCGGTCGACGGTCTTCCCCAGACTCACCCGCACCCAGCCTTCGGAGACGCAGTACTCCTCCACATTGGTCTTCTCCTGGCCCTTGAAGCGGATGCCGACGCCGCGGCGGAGGAGGGCCTCATCGTAGTAGGGGCTCCTCGGGTCGCAGGAGAGGCGGTCAGGAGGGGTATCGGACATGGCTTCGGATCTCTGCAGTGCGTGCATGGCATGCCATCGGAGGAGACGTCCGACTCGGCTGTGCAGGGGGCATTGTGCAGAAGACTGGCGGAGCGGTCGCGACCGGAATCAAACATCCTGTTGATCGTCCGGCCCGATTCGCAGGGCGAATCTTCCTGTGGCACACCTAAGAATAACACTGCGCTCGCCGCGGTTGCAGTGGCGGGTTCGGCGGAAGCGCACCATCTCGGTGCGTTCTGCCATCGCCGCAGTCGCGGCGAGCCCCGTTGCTCCTCCCCGACGCGCAGGAGGCAGACGCGCCCGCCCTTCGCTCGGCTTTTTGCCGGTACGATGCCGGGCTACTCCATCTCTTCGCGGCAGAGCCCACTTTCCAACCGGTCCGGCGGTCCAGGCACAGACATCGTCCGGCAGGGCGCGCCGGCTCGGGACGAGGCCATAGCCCGCCGTTCCCGCAGAGTGACGCCGCGTGGTAGGCTGACGGGATGATCGACGCCGCCTCGTCCCGTTCGGTTCGCGTCCGCTCCTACCGCGAGGGCGTCCACGACGTGAGCCGAACCTTCCGGCTGACTGCCGATGCGGATGTCCCGGCGGCGCTGAAGCGGGCTGCGCTGGCGGCTGTCCCGAAGATTGAGGGATGGACGCTGCGCGTCTTTACCGTCGAGCGGACCGCCGCCGGGGAGCGCGTCGCCGTCGTGTTGGATCGCCTCGCGCGCCGCGAGATGGGCGGCCCCGACTTCGCGGCCGCGCTGGCGGCGACCCTCGACGGCGTCAGCGCCGTCCTGGCAGTCGTGGCCAGGGATGCTAGGCGCGTCGAGCGGGTGCGCTCCGCGCTCGGCGGCGCGGTGCGCTGATCACGCCGTCCGGGAGCGGTGGCTGTGGCTCCTTGGGCTATGGTGACGGGACGGGGACAGCCTTGGTGACCCTCGCCGGGGTGACGCGTGCCACCTGAGAGGCCGCCAAGGACGTCAAGGAGAAACTGGCGACCGCCCCTTGATGACAGGTGGGGGCAAGTCCAAGGACGCCAAGCCTCTCACCAGCTCCGGATCCAGTTCAGGGAGTGCGGATCACTGGCGGAGGGAGTGCACCCGGATTCGAACCGTCGCCGACCTGTTGATTGGAGACCGCGGGCAGGTGCCACGGCTGCCGCCTCAGTGAAGCTCTGGCTATATTGGGGTAGTGAGCGGCTGGCAAGCGCCCGTTTGGGAAAAAGAACACTTCCTCGGCCTGGGGCCCCGAACCGAGAATGAAGATATATCTTGCTTTTTTTGTCCAGAAGTCCATATGCTAAACGATAACTTTCTTGCTGGCCGATCCTGGCCGGGCTTGGGTAGCAGGTGGAACCATAGTTTAGCATGGCTTTGCGGACCGCCGACATCCTCTACAAGGACCAGCTAGCAGGCGCCCTCACAGAGACGGCCGGCCGTGGGACCCGCTTTACCTACGCCCCGGGCTGGACCGAGGACATCGCATGTTGCTTCCCGGCGGTTCGGCGGGAACATGAATGGGCACGGGGGCTCCATCCGTTCTTCGAGCATCTCGCACCAGAAGGTTGGCTGCGTGAGCAACAGGCTAGGGTCGCTCATGTGGTCGAGGAAGACGATCTCGGTCTTCTCCTGCGATATGGCGCAGACTGCATTGGTGCTGTGAGCCTGCGCCCCCCTGACGACCTCGCCCCAGCTGCGGAGATCACCGAGGCGACGGCGAGCCCTGGTAGGACGGTCTCCGGCATCCAGAAGAAGCTGCTCGTGGTGAAGGACGGGAACGGCTTCCGACCGGCAGCCTCGCAAGGGCTCGCGCCCTACATCGCCAAGTTCAACTCGGAGCGGATCAACACCCTGGTGCCCAACGAGGCCCTGAGCCTCCGCTGGACGGCCGCCGTGCTAGGCGCGAACGAGGTCACGAAGTTTGAACTGGCCCATGTGTCGGTGGTCGAGGAGACAGCTCTTATCGTCAGCCGATTCGACCGGGGAGCACGCGGCGAAAAGCTTAGGCTCGAGGATTGCGCGCAGATCCTCTGCAAACCGCGCGGGCAGGATTACGCGGGCAAGTACGATGCAGCGTATGAGGATATTGCGTCGATCATCAAACGGTACTCGGCGCGCCCGCCAATCGACCTGTTGCGCTTCTACCGCCGCCTGCTCGTCTTCGCGCTCGTCGGGAACTGCGACGCGCACCTGAAGAACTTCTCGCTGCTCGAAACGCCTGCAGGACTACGCCTGTCGCCTGCCTATGACGTGTTGAACACCGCGATCTACGACGGCTTCGATCAGACACTGGCGCTCACCATCGGCGGGCGCAAAGTAAATTTGGATGCAGCCGACGGTGCCCTGTTTCGCCTCTTTGGACTGGAGATCGGCTTGCCGAAGCGAGCGGTCGACCAGACCTTCTCTGATCTCAAGCGGCAGGTGCGCAAGGCCGCGCCGATCATCACTCCGCCCGCGGCGGAAGGCCCGGACGGTTTCGTAACCCGTTTCGCAGAGATCGTGGCAAACACATGCCTGAGAATCCTTGGGGAATAGCGCCGTTGAACTGGCGAGCGCTGGTCGACGAGGCCTTGCGGCGACGAAAGGCCGAGAAGCTTACTCAGCGGGAGCACGCCGCGCTGGCGAGCGTCAGCGTTCCGACAATGGCGGCCTTCGAGCGCGGCGAAACGACGCTCACCTTGTCTAAGGCGTTCGACATCTTGCGCGTCGTCGGTCTGGTAGACGAGCAGACCGAGCAGGGAGCGCAGGAAGCATTTGTGCGCGAAGCATTCGAGCATTGGCGCAGCCTAGCGGAAGGGCTGCCGAAAGACTCGCCCGGGCGGTTCCCGCATGGCTGGTATCGCTTCGACTATTGCGTCGAAGGCGATTTGAAGACGCTCAGCCTTACAGCCTTCGAGGAAATCCTCGACAAGGCGGTGACGAGGCATACGGGATGGCCAGTGTTCTGGGTTCCACAGAGGCCCGAAATCGCGCCTCGCGAGGTGGACGGCACGATCGAGTGCTGGCTCGCTCCCGATGGTCACGAGGGCATCAACCGCGGTTTCAGCGACGCAGCCCACAGCGATTTCTGGCGCGCGGCGCCGAGCGGGCGGCTCTTCCTCATCCGTGGATATCAGGAAGACAGTCAGGAAACCTTCCCGCCAGGCACGATAATGGATACGACCCTGCCCATCTGGCGTATGGGCGAGACTCTACTGCATGCTGAAAAGTTCGCCGCGCTCATGCAGGAGAATGACCGCACGCCGCTGACAATCCGCTTCAGGGCACTATACTCCGGCCTAAGCGGCCGCGTACTGCGCTCGTGGGCGAATCCGCTGGCCGATCTCCTAATTGAAGGCCATGCCGCTCGGAGCGACGAGGCAATGCTTGAGACCGTTATCCCTGCAAATGACGTCACTGCTCGTTTAGCTGAGCACCTCTTCCCGCTAGTCTCCTCGCTCTATGAGCGCTTCGGTGTTGCGGGCCTTTCGGAGAGCCGAGTCAAGGCTGAAGTTGATCGGCTGCTTAACAGTCGTATTCGCTGACATTGCGGACGGAGGTCGTCGGCTTGTGACCTGGCTGGCGTGAGGAGCTGAAGCGAGAATTCTCTGGTTGATCTAACAATCGTCGGCTCACCAGCCGACGGCCGCGTTCAATCCGCAGGACATTGGGCGGCTTGACCCGGACCTCGCTGCAACGTCAGCGCTCTAGTTAGTCCGCCGTGAAATAGGCTGAGCGCCGCGGTTTTCTGCGGCTTTCTGGCGCTCGGGAAGTATTCGGTTTTGCAGGCTGGCCGCGGATCGAGGGCCAGAACCTTGCAAACCGAGCCGTGCATTGCGGGTCGGGCTGGGGCGTGATTCGGTTTGCGGCAGCCCGGCAGGGAGCCTCGCGATGCGCCCGAAGCAGCCGCGGTCCGAGCCGCAGGAGGACCTCTTCCGCGCGCGGCTGCAGAACCTGGTGGATCTGCGGCACCCGTTGGTGCGCCTGGCCGGTCTGATCGACTGGGGGCGGTTCGAGGCCGAGTTCGGACCGCTCTACACTGACGCGATCGGTCGTCCCGGCCTGCCGACCCGTCTGATGGTTGGCCTGCACCTGCTGAAGCACATGGACGGCCTCTCCGACGAGGCGGTCTGTGCGCGCTATCTCGACAGCCCCTATGCGCAGCTGTTCTGCGGCGAGACGTATTTCCAGCATGCCCTGCCGCTGGACCGCACCTCGCTGACGCGCTGACGCCAGCGCATCGGGCCCGAGCGGCTGGAAGTGCTGCTGGCCGAGACCCTGGCGACCGCAGAACGCGCCGGCGCCGTCGAGGAGAAGCACCTGCGGCGGGTGACCATCGACACCACCGTCCAGCCCAAGGCGGTGACGCACCCGAGCGATAGCAAGCTGCTTCACCGCGGCATCGAGATCCTTGTCCGCTTGGCCCGACGGCAGGGGATCCGGTTGCGGCAGTCCTACCTGCGCGTGGCGAAGCGCGCCCGGCGTGAGGCAGCCAAGCTCATCCACTCGGGCCGTCCGCGCCAGGCCGAGCGGCACGTCCGGCAGCTCCGCACCTGGCTCGGCCGCCTGTTCCGCGACATCGGCCGCAAGATCACGGGCGACGCCGCGGCCGAGGCCGCCTTCGCCGGGCCGCTCGGCCTGGTCGCGCAACTGCTGCGGCAGCGGCGTGACGACCGCGGCCGCACGAAGCTCTACTCGCTGCACGCCCCGGAGGTGGAGTGCATCGGCAAAGGCAAGGCGCATGCCCGCTTCGAGTTCGGCTGCAAGGTTTCGCTCGCCACCACCAACGCCGTGGCACCCGGCGGGCAGTTCGTCCTTGGCGCCCGCACCCTGCCGGGCAATCCCTATGACGGTCATACCCTGGCCAAGCAGATCGCCCAGACCGAGCGCATCACCGGCGTCGAAATCGAGCGCGCCTATGTCGATCGCGGCTACCGCGGCCACGACGCCGACCGTGCCCACGTCATCCTCGCCGGCCAGAAGCGCGGCATCACGCCGACCATCCGCCGCGAGCGGCGGCGCCGCAACGCCATCGAGCCCGTCATCGGCCACATGAAGAGCGACGGCCATCTCGGCCGCAACTTCCTGCGCGGCACCGCGGGCGACGCTGCGAACGTCATCCTCGCCGCAGCAGGGCACAACCTCCGCCTGCTCCGCGCCTGGCTCGCCTACCTCTTTGCATTCCTGCTCGGCCTGCTCGGGACGGTACACCGGACCGCCACAGCCCGCTCCCCGCAAACCGCGGCCGCCCGAAACCGCATTCTTCACAGGCGACTAGTTAGGTCATTGCGCTCGGTCGCTTGCGCCTGCCCGGCATTACCACAATGACGAGCATGCGCGGCACGCTGTCGCACGGTTTCGGCACGACCTGCACCGACACCTTATCCTCGATGTAGCCCGCCGAGCCGTCTGGGCGAGATCTGTCCAGAACCAGCAGGAAGCTAATGTGCGCGCTTGTGTTCGTATACTCGGTCGCCTGGGCGCCATACTTCCTGCACAGGGCATCGTGTGAGGCGTCCGTGTCCTCGCGCTTGACCTCGATCACGAGACGCGTCTTGTGCAGCGTCACGAGGATGTAGACCCTGCCAGCAGCGATGTTGCTGACCTCGAGGCTGACCGCCCTTGCTCGCGAAGCAGGCGCGCCTCGACATGGGGTCTGACAAAGGTCTCAACCCCACCTGCCTGGCAGCCCAGCACGGCGCGGTTTGCTACGTAAATCCCGAGCAGCCGCCGCAGGATGGCCAGCTCAGCGCCTGCCTGCACCGCGGCGTCAGCGGCCTCATCGAGGTCGGCAATCTGCCCGGCGAGGTCCTGCCATCGGACCAGCTCCGTCCACCGAGCTCCCATCTATCCCCATGTGGGCTTCACAGGAGGTGCCCAGACATGCGCCACGGTGATCTCGCGCTGAACGACTGCCGCGTGCTGCCGGAGCTCCTCCGCCGGGTCGCCGCGGCGCAGGGCAGTGAGCATTGAGAGGACAACCGAGTAGGCGAAGGCGTCCGGCCGATGCTCGCGCGCCATCAGACTGGCGTCGAAATACCCGCGCGCCTTCTCGAAGCACCTGTCGACGGTTCCCGGCGCGTCGGCGTCGAGCCCGGCGCGGAGCGACACCATACCAAGCTCGAACAGCGCCTCGTCACGCGCATCAGTATCGTGGGTAAGGCGGTCAAGTGCCGCCGCGAGCGAAGAGTCAGGCCAGTGCGAATGCGCTACGCCAACAATCTTGGCGGCCCGACGCAGAAACTCGGGCGGGTTTGCGTCCACCTTAAGGCGCACGAGCACACCGATCAGGGCATGGCGAAGGTCGGGGTGCATCAGCGCAATCTGAAGGGCGGCGCCGAGGGCAACCCACCGGGCGACCTCATGGTCCTGCCGGTCCGCGACGCGGCGGACGTAAACGGCTTGGCACCGCTCTGCGAGCTCCTCCGGCAGCGCGGTCGCCGCCAAGGCCTGCATCGCGTCCTTGTAATCCGATGCTGGAACATCCTTCCTGCCAACTGGGGCGGCAGCGCAGGCCACGACGAAATCCTCGACTGCAGGGTCGGGCTCCCCGGCGGACAGTTCAGCGAGAGCGAGGCCGAGGATGTCGGGCATCCAGGAGGTGCGGGCGAGGTCCACCTCACGGCCGCGGAGGAAGTCCGCGCCGCCGAGATCGGCCAGCCGCTCCGGTGCACCGGCCGCAAACGCGGCGTGCACCTCCTCCTCCACTGTCACGACGTCCTCCCTCGCCTGCCCAGTCTACCACACGGGGCCGCCTAGCGGCGCTACCAACCTATGCTCCGGGGGCACCGCCGCCTCGAACTCGGCGACGCGCTTCGTGGCGACGAACACCTGAAGAGTGGGGAGGTCGCGACAGAGCGAAGCGAGCCCCGCCGCCATTGCCTGCAAATCGCCCTCGGCCAGCTCCTGGGCGCCCGGGGTGTCGATGAACAGGATGCCTGGGTGCCTCCCGACGCCGCGCGTTTGTGCCACCTTCATCAGCGCCACCACGAGCGCGATCTTGCAGCGCAGCTTCTCGCCAACACTCAGGTCGCTGTAGTTCACCTCCACCTTGCGCTTCAGCAGCTTCAGCTGGGGGTGCGACGTCAGGCGCACCGCCGCGAGGTCCTCGATGCCGAGCGCCCTCAGCAGAGCGCGGACCTCGTCTTGCACATCCGTCAGAACCTCGTCCTGCTCGGCTTTCAGCCGAGCCTTGAACACCGCTTCGCAGGCCTTGGCGATAGCGCCCTCGTCTGTCTCAGGTTGCGCCGCCGCCATGGCGATATCGCCCTCCATCTCGGCGATCATCGCCTCTAAGACTGCGCGCCGAGACTGGCGTGCCTCGTCGGTTCTGGCTTCGGCCAATCGGGCGCGGGCGGCCTTCAGCTGCCTGTCGAGATCTTCAATGCGCTCCTGACAGGCCCGAACGGCGGCGCGGGCTGCATCTTCCGCAGCCTGAGCGTCCTTCCGGATCTGCGCGCTCAGGCGCTCCGCCCTTTCAAGGCGCGCGCGAACCTCGGCTGCGTCCTCGGCCTCCGTTGTCAGGGTTTCATCGCCGCAGACCATGCAGGTGCGCGCCTGCTGCTCACGCATACGGCGGTCGGCGCCGAAAGTGCGGTCGCAACGGGGGCAGCACTTCGGGTCCAGGGCCCGGAACACGGCCGCTGCCGCACCCGCCTCGACGAAGTGCTGCAGCGCAAGTCTGTCGCTGTTGTGCTGCCGTCTGGCAGATATCGCAGCATCGGCCGCCTCGGCTGCTTCGCGTTGGAGGGCCGGGAGGCGCTCGTACTCGCTCTCCACCTCCCCCGTGACGCGCCGGATGACGGCCAAGTGGTCGGCCGCCGGATCACGGGTGCCTGTTCTCTCCAGCGTGGAGAGCTCCTCCCGGAGGCGGGCCACCCTGACCCTCGCGTGCGCCGACACCGCATCGCGGCTGCGGTCTTCCCGTTCGACGGAAATCTTCAGCCCGGCAAGGACGTGCATGATGCTTGCCACCGCTGGGGCGTGCGGAAACCCCGCAAACATGTTGAGCATGCGGTTCGGGAGACCGTCCTCGACCACATTGCCCAGCAGCGCGGAGTAATCGGTCCCGATGTGGAAAGCGCCGAAGAGCGCAGGCCAGCGGTGGCGAATTACCTGGGCTTCCTCGCCGTCCTTCCTAATCCCCAGGATCGGGTAGAGACCTAGCGACCGCATCATGAACTCTGACACCGCGTCGGCGAATGCCTCCGGCGATGCCGCCTGGATCCTGTCGAGCTCGGGCATGCCAGACTTGGCCTCCACCAGATGCCCCAAATACCCGGTCCGCAGATCGACGGATGCCCGGTGGGGAACCCCGTCCAGCAGGAAGTCGAGTTTCGCGTGGCGGATCCATGGCAGCACGTCCGACGGGATGGAGTCAGGCCGCGAGCCACGAAGAAGCCAGCGCATCACGCCTAGCAGAGACGTCTTGCCCTTTAGGTTCCGGTCGGAACCGATCAGCCAAAGACCGGGTCCCAAGTCCGGCCATTCGAACTCAAAGGGGACCGCACCGGTCTCCCCGTCCTTCTCGCCGCCAAAGGCGACCCGCTGGATGGTGATGTCTGCGGGCCGCGGAATGAGTGCCTGCTCTCGGATGTCGTGCCTGTCGAGGAACGCGGACACCGCCTCGGCCGAGCGGCCCGAGATGGCCGAGACCGCCTCGATCCACGAGCCCGAGGTCGGATCCGGCTTCCTGCGAGACATCGGTCAGGCTCCTCCAGTCAGCTTGGCCAGCCTGTCCAGCACACGGAGCAGGATCGACGGTATCGGGTCGGGCGGCCTGGTTGAGAAGTACTCGAAGTGCCGGTACTGCCGTTCCTTCAGCGTGGCACCGCCGTCGCTGCCCGACACCGCGGCGACAATGGCCATGCGTTGCCCGTACCAACGGTAAGCGATGTTGTCCTCCGGGCCCTCAGCGAGTTCGAGGGAGCCCGGCAGCAGCAGGAAGTCGTTCCCTGCGCTGCGGGCCCCGGCCGGCTTCATCGTCGTCCTGACCAGGCCGTGGGCGGTCAGGATAGCTAGCTCGTCGTCGAGCGGCTCATATGCGCCGAAGCGCCACTTCAGCATGGCGTCACGGCGGAGAATGGGCTCGTCGTCCCTCAGCATCTCGCGAGCCGTGGCGAGCAGTCGCGGGTCGCAGGTCCGCTCGAAGATGTCCAACAGCTCCCAGGCGAGGTAGTCCGGGTTCCGCAGCCAAAACATCATTGCATGCAGTCGGACCTCTCCCCGGAAGATGGCGGCTGCCCCCTGCGGGGCAGGCTTCTCTGCCCCCGCGACGAGTACAGCGAACAGCCGCATCGCCTTTTGGGCGGTGGTCATCTCGGCGGGCAAGCGGACCTCGTGTACAGTGGACGCCGAATCCTAACCGGCTCCCCCATGCGCGAACAACACCGGTTGAAGATTGGTCGGTGCTGCCCCTTCAGGTCCGGGAGGCGAAGGCCGATCGCACACGTGGTGCTACGACTAGTGGCGCGCGAAGAGGTGCTGCTGCGCGATGACGTCAACGCCGCGCCGCCCGGCCCTCCTCTGGCTTCGGAGGCGAAGCTGGCGCTCTGGAACCGGGGCGGAGATCGCGGTGGTGCGGCGGCTGCGCGCGGCGGACCTCCGGGGCGCGGTCCTCGCCTGGTTCCGCGTCCTGACCGACCTGGTGGGCGTCTGATCAGCGAGCGGCGTCCCACCGGCACACTCCAGCACCCGGTGGCATCGTCTTTCCGTCCCCCTTCCGGACGGGCGACAACCTCGCCCTCTTCCGTGACCGCGTTGGGGGTGCACTGAGGGTGGCCTCGCGTCGGCGCGTCCTGGACAGCCCCGTCGAGTTCGGCCGCGCCTGCGCCGCCCTCGATCTCGCCATCGTCGCGCCGGCGCCGGACCTCGAAGAGGCCGTCGCGTTCCCGGAGGCTACGATCCGAGGGACCCCTCCGCGTTGCCCGCCGCCCGGTCGAGCGCGGCCAGCGCGGCGAGGAGGTGCCGCCTCGCGACGGCGAGGTCGTCCGGACCGGAACTCGCAACCCGGCCCGACAGCCGCAGCACCAGGGCAAACACCGCGTCGGAGTGACGCAGCAGCGCGATCAGGTGCTCCCCGCTCGGGCCGCTGATCCCGCCGAGCCACGCCTTTGCCGTCCGCTCGCTCGCGCCGGTCCAGCGCATCAGGGTCTTTGCCGCGGCGCGTTTGCCGCCGAGCTCGCTCCGAAGGGCGGCCGCGAGCGTGGCAGCATACGCCTCCCCGCCACCGCTGTCGCCCGCCGAAACGGGCAGAGTTCTGCCCGTTTCCGTCCGCACGGCCGCTTTCCTCCTCCGCTATGCTCAGGTCTTTGGTGCGGAGGCGTACGGGCACCGCGGCGCATGCAATTGACTGCGCCTCCCGGTGGGCGTCGGCCGCGTTGCCGAACGGCTCGGGAGGAATGCGGGCGTGGTCGGACGAGGGCGTGCCGACGGTGGACCAGGAGACCGGGGCGACGGGGCCCCGGTACGCGCTGCCGAGTACGTCCGGATGTCAACGGACCATCAGCGCTACTCGACTGAGAACCAGGCCGATGCGATTCGCCGCTACGCGCAGCAGCGCGGGATTGAAATCGTTCGTACCTACGCCGACCACGGCAAGAGCGGGCTTAGCATCGCCGGCCGCGACGCGCTGCGGCGGCTGCTCGACGACGTGCGGTCGGGTCGCGCCGACTTCACTACTATCCTAGTTTACGACGTCAGCCGCTGGGGCCGCTTCCAGGACGCCGACGAGAGCGCCTACCACGAGTACGTCTGCAAGCGCGCCGGCATCACGGTGCAGTATTGCACCGAGCAGTTCGAGAACGACGGCAGCCCGGCCTCGGACATCATCAAGAACGTCAAGCGCGTCATGTCGAAGGAGTACAGCCGCGAGCTCTCAACCAAGGTCTTCGCCGGCCAGTGCCGGCTGATTGAGCTCGGCTTCCGGCAGGGCGGCCCAGCGGGCTACGGCCTTCGGCGCCGCTTGGTCGACGGGGCCGGCGCGGCCAAGGGCGAGCTGGCGCGCGGCGAACAGAAGAGCATCCACACGGACCGGGTGGTGCTGGTCCCTGGCCCGCTCGCGGAGGTCGAGACGGTACGCTGGATGTATCGCGCCTTCGTCGAGGAGGGGCGGCCAGAGCGCGAGATCGCCGCTATGCTGAACGGCCGCGGCCTGCGCACTGATCTTGGCCGCCCCTGGACCCGCGGCGCCGTGCACCAGGTGCTGATCAACGAGAAGTACGCCGGCGACAACGTCTGGAACCGCGTCTCCTGCAAGCTGCACGGCAAGCGGGTTCGTAACGGCCGTGAGATGTGGGTGCGCCGGGACGGCGCCTTCGAGCCGGTCGTCGACCGCCTGCTCTTCGACGCGGCGCAGGTCATCATCCGCGAGCGCTCGCGGCGGCTGTCCGACGACGAGATGCTTGAGGTCCTCCGCCGGATCCTGGCGCACCACGGACACCTGTCCGGCCTGATCATCGACGAGGTGGAGGATGCGCTCTCGAGCAGCGCGTACCGGCACCGCTTCGGCAGCCTGCCCCGGGCCTATCAGATGGTCGGCTTCGCGCCGGACCGCGACTACCGCTACATCGAGGTGAATCGCGCGCTGCGCGCAACGTATCCCGAGGTAATAGCCGCCGCCATTGACGGCATCCGGCGGGCGGGCGGCGAGGTTGAGCAGGATCCAGCGACCGATCTCCTGACCATCAACGGGGAGTTCACCGCGTCGATCGTGTTGGCCCGCTGCCAGGAGACGCTATCTCGCGTGCTGCGATGGCATGTGCGGCTCGATCTCGGGCTCGCCCCGGACATCACCGTCGCGGTCCGGATGGCGCCCGGCAACCAGGAGGCGCTCGACTACTATCTCCTGCCGCGGCTGGACTTGAGCCTGCCGCGTCTGCGGCTCCGCGAGCACAACGGCATCACGCTGGACGCGTACCGCTTCGACGGCCTAGGCTCCAAACCCAATCAGTTCTAGGCGCGACGCGGCGGGGCGGCGCACGCTACTGTTTTCCGCGGCATGGCCGGCAGCGAGCGCACGGGCGATCTCGTCCAGCGAGCGATACTCGACGGTGCGGCCGTCGAACGTCACACGCGTGGTGCCGCCAGCGAAGGCTTCCGCCAGACCGCGCCAGCGATCACCCGCGGGCCGTGCCAGCGCCCAGGCGAGGACGTCAGGGTTCATCGATTGGCGTCCTCAGCACAGGGGATCAAACGGCACGGATCCGCCTTCTAGAGGCAGTGACCGCGATGGAGGCCGGCCGCAGCAGCGGCAGGACACTCAAGGGAGGAGGTCATGACGATCACGCTCAACCACACGATCGTGCCGGCCCGCGACAAGGAGACCGCGGCTCGGTTCTTCGCGCAGATCTTCGGGCTGCGCTTCGATGGCTCAGGCGGTCATTTCGCGCCGGTGCGGGTTAACGACACGTTGACGCTCGACTTCGCCACGGCGACGGGGCCGATCACCAGCCAGCACTATGCCTTCCACGTCAGCGATGCCGAGTTCGACGCCATCCTGCAGCGGGTGCAGGCGGCAGGGCTCGCCTTCGGTAGCGGCCCCTGCAGTCTTGAGGATGGCAAGCTCAATGCTTGGAGCGGCGGCCGCGGTGTCTACTTCAAGGATCCGGATGGCCACATCCTGGAGCTCATGACCGTGCCACAGTAGCGCATCGTCTCGCTGCCCAGCGGTGCCCGGCCGGCGCTCGGTGCCCACCCCGAGGTCGGAGAAAAGCGGGAAGCTGTCCGAGCCTCCTCCATTCTCATTCTGTGCGCGCCAATGCTGACGAGGGCCGCAGTATGCGTGCGTCGCTTATTCGAAATCGACTGTCCTTTGACGTCCCCCAGCAGCACCGCGAGCGCGATAATCTGGTTGAGAATGATGTCGGCCGGACCGTCCCTTGTTTTAGCCGAATTGCGCCCAAGTAGCGCTCGCTCGACGCTCAGAATTTTGCGCTGTTCACGTCGGCCGCGTTGCCGAGCAGGATAAGGCCGGGGGCGAAGGTGAAGCTTTCCTTCGCGAACACGCTTTCCTCTGTTCCGTCGTCATGGGTCTCCCTGTACCCAGTCGCCGGTTGGGTCTTGGCGCCGTGCGTCAGTAGTCCGGCACGCGCGTTCATCCACGTCTTCGTCGACCTGAGGCTGTTTAGGTGCGCGTCGATGCCTGTCAACAGATTCTGTGCCTTCTGCGTGTGAGCGTCGACGTCTTCCCCCTCCTCCATGAGGTGAAACAGCACAGCGCCATAGATATCTTGCCTGCCAAGTAGGTTGAGGTCGCTGTACATTGAAAGAAGCCTAGCTATCCGGTCGATGTCCCGGAGGACACCCGGCAAATTCTGGACCCCGAGCTTCGCCTCTGCAACGAGCAGGGGCGCCGATTCATTATCGGAAGAGCGGACAAGGATGTCGATCCGCTGACTATCCTTCTTGCCGAACCGGTAGCCCGCGAGCGTTCCGTTGATTCTAGGGAGCGCCGCCTTATCCGATTTAGCATGCACCAATGCCAGCCAACGTGCGTGCCGGCGCAACTCCTTCATGTGCGTCTCAAGGCTGACGATACGGTCTGGGCCAGTCAGCTTCTTGGCTACCTCCACAGTGGTCACGTACTCGGGGTGTATGTCGGCGTTCCTGAACGCGTCCTCTTCGACCCCCAGGAATAGCCTATTGGTCCTGAGCGCCTCGGCGACTCCTTCTCCGATCGCCTGCACGATCTCCTGTGCATTTATGGGCATGAATATTCTCCGCGATTTCCCCGCGGCTGACGCTGCGGAGACTAAATTCTGCACTTGGCAGCGGCAATCTTATGCCGATCCGAAGTGCCCATCCTTGGCGCTTATAGAACCAAAATCAACGACACCTATCGCGCTCCTGTAGCACCAATGCGAACTGGCAACTTTCGGCCAAGATCGAACATGGACCTCTGCGTGGTGAAGGTCCAAAAGGTGTCGAACTCGGCGGTACGCCTACTGGGTACCAAACCTCTTGCGCCTACACTAGCGCAGCCAGCCGCCACGCGATGTTAGCCAGCTCTGTGGCCGTAGCGGTTCCGGTGCCGCGGCCGGCGATACCGGAGCCGGTGGCGTCGGCGCGGTCGCGGGGGGGGCCACGCCATCCGTGAGTGGCGCATTCGCCACCTCCTCCCGCAGCCTGGTCCAGAAGCGTTCGCCGTAGCGGTCCGCGCCGAGCAGCCAGAGCGCCGCCCGCGCCAGCACGGCGCAGTCCAGCGCCTCGTTCCGCTCGCGCAGCTTGGCCCATTCCTGCCGGGCGAAGCCACGCCGGTCCTTCACGCTGCGCAGCTGCTCGGCGACCAGCTGCTTCACCCATTCGGCTTCGATGCCCCGCGGCAGGTGCACCCAGCCGGGCGGAAACTCTGCAGTGTCGCCACGGCCGAGCCAGAGTCGGCGGTAGAGATCGGCCTTCCAGGTGGAGACCGACACGGTCCACAGCTTCAGCCCACGCCGGAGCTTGCGGCCATCGACCAGCGCATCCACCGGCGTCGGCCCCTGCACCGGCTGCGCCCGGTTCCAGCCCTCGACGCCCTTGGTCGGGGCGATCCGCGGATCCCGCAGTCGGCTGAGGTGACCATAGACCGCCGCGGTGTCCCGCCCGCCGGTGTCGACGCAGGCCTTGGCGATCCGCATCGTGCCGCCGCCTTGGCGCGGCCAGTCGCGTGCCAGCAGCTTCGCCAGCGCGTCCCAGGGCTCCCGCTCGCGCGGGCTGCCCGGGATGACCAGGTGGTCGACCAGCCAGGAGGTGTACCCCGGCGCCACGGGTTCGCGGCCCGATCTCCAAGGCCTGGGGGATCGAAGCGATCGGCCGCCTCCGAGAGCAGGTCGGTGATGTGCTGCTGCAGGACCGTCTGCAGCAGGTGCGGGTCGACACCGAGCTCGGCGGCGATCAGGCCCGAGACGCGGGCCGGCCAGTTCAGCAGTGCATCGCGCATGGTGCCGGCGATCTCGTCGATCGTGGCGTTCGCCTCGGCAACGTCCAGCAGCCGGCGCTTGTTCTCGTCCAGCGCGAGGCGCTGCGCCTCGACCTTCAGCGCGAGCTGGGCGACCTTCAGCCGGGCATAGGGCGTGCCCTCGGCACCGGCACCAGCACCCGCGGCGAGTGGCGAGCGTTGCGGATCCGCGGTCTCCACCAGCCGGTGGCGGGTCTTGTCGATGTCCCACTGGCCGTCCGGCTCGCGGGCGATGCGGCCGCTGCCCTCAGCTTTACGCAGCCCGGTCTCGCTGATGCCGATGCGGCGGGCGGCCTCGCGGGTGGACGGGGTCAGTTCCGGCATGGCGGCGCCTCAGGCTCCCATCGCGCAGGGCACGATGGGGCCCGCCTGCCGCCGCCCATCGCGGGCGGCCCGGGCGCCCTAAAACGATGTGAATCCAGGGCTCTATCCGCTTGGCTCGGGCGCGGCCCAGCGCGAATGGTCCGTCACGCGATGCACGGGACAGAGACGGGGATGACCAAGCACCAGGCCAACCAGCAGCGGAGCCTCGCAGCCTTCCTGGCCAAGAAGGCCGAGTTCGATGCCCTGCTGGCCGACCTGCAGCAGATGAGCGCCGACCACTTCGGCGCCGATCCCGAGGCGGTCCTCTGGGGCCAGGTCGGGAACCTGGAATTCTACACGGAGCAGATGCGGCGGGTGACCGACGCCTACTTCAAGCGCGGCGAGCACGCCGAATAGGCGGCCTTCCTCCCCACCCCGCCCCGACCGGGTGCGCCCGGCGGGGCTCTCGGCCGTAGGGGGCCGGCGGTCGGCTCCCCTCCAGCAGGAGCCCCGATCATGGCCCTTACCGAGACCCAGCGCCGCATCCTCACCGCCGCCGCCCAGCACCCGCATGGCCTGGCGGAGCCGCCCGAGAAGCTGCCCGGCGCAGCCTGCGCCGCGGTGGGCAAGGCGCTGCTCAAGGCCAACCTGGTGATCGCGGTCCACCGCCCCGATTACGAGGCGCGAGCCCTCTGGATGATCGATGGCGACAGCATGCTGCTCCGCATCACCGACGAGGGCCTGCGCGCCATTGGCCTGGATCCCGCCCAGCCCGCCACGGGCGCCGACACGGCGCCGCCGGCGGACGCGCCACAGGCAGACCCCGCCCTGGCCGACGAGGCCACCCAGGGTGCGCCCCTGGCGGAAGACCTGGCCCTCCTGGACGAGGCCCTGGCCACGCCGCCGCCGGCGCGCCGGGCCGTGCTGCGCGACGCCGCCGTGGCGGTGCTCGCCGCCTGGGAGGACGATACCAACCGCGAAGGAGACATGATCAGCGCCCTCGACGGGCCGATGCAGGCGCTCCGCACCGTGCTGGCCAGCAGGCCCGCCCAGACCCCGTGAGATCCGGCCGCGCCGCGCAAGCCGCGCGAGGGAACCAAGCAGCAGCAGGTGCTGGCGATGCTGCGCCGCCCGGAGGGCGCCACGGTGGCCCAGATCGCGGAGGCGACCGGCTGGGCGCCGCACACGGTGCGCGGGTTCTTCGCGGGGCTGAAGAAGCGCCAGGGCATCGAGGTCAGCGTGCTGGAGCGGGTCCGCCAGGTCGGCCCGAACAAGGAGGGCGCCAAGGGCTCCTTCACGATCTATCACATCGCCGGCTGAGCCGGCCCGCATCACGCCCCTACGCCGTCGCCTGCACACCGCGGGCGGCGGTGATGTCGTCGAAGGTCCGATCCTCGCCTTCCAGCACGGCGGCCTCGCCGGTCGCCTCCTGCCAGCGCCGGACGATGACATCGGCATAGGCTGGGTCGAGTTCGAGCAGCACCGCCCTCCGCCCGGTCCGCTCCGCCGCGATCATGGTGGTGCCGGAGCCGCCGAAGAGATCGAGCACCGTGTCGCGCTGCTTGCTGTTGTTGCGGATCGCCCGCTCGACCAGCGCCACCGGCTTCATCGTGGGATGGAGGTCGTTCCGGGCCGGCTTGTCGAAGTGCCAGACATTCCCCTGGTCGCGGGCGCCGCACCAGTAGTGCTGGCTGCCCTGCTTCCAGCCGTAGAGCATCGCCTCGAACTGCTGGTGGTAGTCGGCGCGGCCGAGGGCGAAGGTGTTCTTCGCCCAGATGATGGTGCTCGACCACTTGCCGCCCGCCTCCTGCCAGGCGCGGTGCAGCGTCGGCCACTCGGAGGAGGACATGCAGACGTAGCAGGCGCCTTTGGTGACCGAGAGCAGATTGGCCAGCGCCCCTCGAAGCGGTCGGCGTCCAGCAGCCCCATGAAAAGCTGAAAGTCCGCCTCCTTGCCGTTGTGCGGGGTGGCGGACATCAGGAGGAAGTTGCGCGCCCGGCCGCCGAGGAGCTTGCCGAGCTTGTGCCGCTGGGTCTCCTTCACCTCGCCGCCGAAGTAGGAGGCCGCCATGCGGTGGGCCTCGTCGCAGATGATGAGGTCCCACTGGCGGGGCAGCATCTCGCCGTAGACGGCGGTGATCTGGTGCGGGAGCGCCTCGATCTGGGAGGCACTCACCGCAAGGTAGGGATCGAAGAGATGCGC
>JADGHC010000041.1 GCA_019689655.1 Microbispora sp. | reverse complement strand
ATAACTACGCGTCTCGTGGGCGCGGTCATGTGTAAAACACCCAGGGCCCGCGCGGACCTGACCGCCGCACCGCGCAGGGGCCGGAGACGGTCCCCCACGGACGACGAGACCGTGATCTCGCAGTGTTTTCGGCCCCAGGCCGGCCGAAGTCACTGCCAGATCACGGAGGCCCGGACCGGCTCCGGGACGTCGGCCGCGTGGAAACGACATGCGGCAACAGGGCCGCGCGAAGCTTTATAGGACGACAGCGAAGGACACCGAGGCCATTATGGCGGGACAGAAGATCCGCATCCGGCTTAAGGCGTATGACCACGAGGTCATCGACAGCTCGGCCAAGAAGATCGTCGAGACGGTGACGCGGACCGGCGCCAAGGTCGCTGGCCCGGTGCCGCTGCCGACCGAGAAGAACGTGTACTGCGTCATCCGGTCGCCGCACAAGTACAAGGACAGCCGCGAGCACTTTGAGATGCGTACGCACAAGCGGCTGATTGACATCATCGACCCGACGCCGAAGACGGTCGACTCGCTCATGCGTCTCGACCTTCCCGCCGGCGTGGACATCTCGATCAAGCTCTAAGGAACGCACTGACATGGCTAAGCAGATCAAGGGCGTCCTGGGCAAGAAGCTCGGCATGACCCAGGTCTTCGACGAGGCGAACCGGGTGATCCCGGTCACCGTCGTCGAGGCCGGTCCGTGCGTGGTGACCCGGGTCCGCACTCCGGAGAAGGACGGCTACTCCGCCATCCAGCTCGGCTACGGGCAGATCGACCCGCGCAAGGTGAACAAGCCCCTGGGCGACTACCTGCGCAAGCACAACATCACCCCGCGCCGCTACTTCGCGGAGGTTCGCACCGACGACGCCTCCGAGTACACGATCGGTCAGGAGATCACCGCCGACACCTTCGAGGCCGGCCAGTACGTCGATGTCACGGGCAAGAGCAAGGGTAAGGGCTACGCCGGTGTCATGAAGCGCCACAACTTCCGTGGTCTGGGCGCTTCGCACGGTACCCAGCGCAAGCACCGTTCCCCCGGCTCCATCGGCGGTTGCGCCACCCCGGGCCGTGTCTTCAAGGGCCTGCGCATGGCCGGCCGGATGGGCAACGTCCGCACGACGGTCCAGAGCCTCAAGGTGCACGCCGTGGACGCCGAGAAGGGCCTCATCCTCATCAAGGGTGCGATCCCCGGCGCCAACGGCAGCCTGGTCCTCCTCCGCACCGCTGCCAAGAAGGGGGTTGCTGCGAAGTGACCACGACCATTGACGTCCGCGACGCCAGCGGCGCCAAGACGGGGACCGTCGACCTTCCCGAGGAGGTCTTCGGCGCCAAGGTCAACGTCCCGCTGATCCACCAGGTGGTCGTCGCCCAGCTCGCCGCCCGCCGGCAGGGGACCCACGCCACCAAGACCCGGGGCGACGTCTCCGGTGGTGGCAAGAAGCCGTACCGGCAGAAGGGCACCGGCCGCGCCCGCCAGGGCTCGACCCGTGCGCCGCAGTTCACCGGTGGTGGCACCGTCCACGGCCCGCAGCCGCGTTCGTACGCGCAGCGGACGCCCAAGAAGATGAAGGCGGCGGCCCTGCGTGGCGCGCTGTCCGACCGCGCCAGCGGCGGCCGCGTTCACGTGGTGAGCAGCCTGGTCACGGGTGACACGCCCAAGACCAAGGCCGCCCTTCAGGCGCTGCGCAACATCACGCAGGCGCGCAGCGTCCTCGTCGTGGTCGACGAGAACGACGAGCTGACCTGGCTCAGCCTGCGTAACGCGCCCGAGGTCCACCTGCTGGACGCGGGGCAGCTCAACACCTACGACGTGCTGTGCCACGACGACGTGGTCTTCACCCGTGAGGCCTACGACCAGGTCGTGGCCAGGCTGGCGACCAGCGGGAAGGAAAAGGCCTGATGGAGAAGATCACCGACCCGCGCGACATCATCCTCAAGCCGATTGTCTCCGAGAAGAGCTACGGCCTGATCGATGAGCACAACAAGTACACGTTCCTGGTGCGCAAGGGTGCCAACAAGACGCAGGTGAAGATCGCCGTCGAGCAGATCTTCGGCGTCAAGGTGACCGGCGTGAACACGATCAACCGCCCGGGCAAGCGCAAGCGGACCCGGCACGGCTACGGCCAGCGGCCGGCCACCAAGCGCGCGATCGTGAGCCTGGCCGAGGGCGACCGGATCGACATTTTCGGTCAGATCGGCTAGCACCTGCCGCAGCGGGGAAGAGGGGTCCCTCGCGGCGACGCGAGGGACCTGCCTCAGTAAGAACCGGGGGGACCGCCGTGAGGCGGACCCCGACCGGTACGAACCGACGAAGGATGAACGAAAGAGATGGGCATCCGTAAGTACAAGCCGACGACTCCGGGTCGTCGCGGCGCGAGCGTCTCGGACTTCGCCGAGATCACGCGCAGCAGGCCGGAGAAGTCGCTGCTTGCCCCCCTGCACAGCAAGGGCGGCCGCAACGTCCACGGCCGGGTCACCGCCCGGCACCAGGGAGGCGGGCACAAGCGCGCCTACCGGATCATCGACTTCCGCCGCCACGACAAGGACGGGATCCCGGCCAAGGTCGCGCACATCGAGTACGACCCGAACCGTACCTCCCGTATCGCGCTGCTCCACTACGCCGACGGCGAGAAGCGCTACATCCTCGCCCCGGTCGGCCTCAAGCAGGGGGACCAGGTCGAGAACGGCCCCGCGGCCGACATCAAGCCGGGCAACTGCCTGCCGCTGCGCAACATCCCGACCGGTACCTTCATCCACGCGGTGGAGCTGCGTCCCGGTGGCGGCGCCAAGCTCGGCCGCAGCGCCGGCGCGCAGATCCAGCTGCTCGCCAAGGAGGGCATGTACGCCACGCTGCGCATGCCGTCCGGGGAAATGCGTCAGGTCGACGTCCGCTGCCGGGCCTCGGTGGGCCAGGTGGGCAACGCCGAGCAGGCCAACATCAGCATCGGCAAGGCCGGCCGTAACCGCTGGAAGGGCAAGCGTCCCACGGTTCGTGGTGTCGCGATGAACCCGGTCGACCACCCGCACGGTGGTGGTGAGGGCAAGACCTCCGGTGGTCGCCACCCGGTGAACCCGAAGGGTAAGCCCGAGGGCCGCACCCGCAAGCCGAACAAGCCCAGCGACCGGCTGATCATCCGTCGTCGGAGCAAGAGGAAGAAGCGGTAGGAGCAGCCGAAATGCCACGTAGTCTTAAGAAGGGTCCTTTCGTGGACGCACACCTTCAGAAGAAGGTGGACGCCCAGAACGAGAAGGGCACCAAGAACGTCATCAAGACGTGGTCGCGGCGCTCCATGATCGTGCCCGACATGATCGGTCACACGATCGCCGTGCACGACGGCCGCAAGCACGTCCCGGTGTTCATCACCGAGGCGATGATCGGCCACAAGCTCGGTGAGTTCGCCCCCACGCGGACGTTCCGCAGCCACGTCAAGGAAGACCGCCGCAGCCGGCGGTAAGCGCCTTTCGAGCAAGCAGTTAGAGGAGAAAGCGATGGAAGCCAGGGCACAGGCGCGGTATGTGCGCCACACGCCCCGGAAGGCCCGCCGCGTGGTGGACCTCATTCGCGGGCTGCCCGCTTCGGAGGCGCAGGCCGTGCTGCAGTTCGCTCCCCAGGCGGCGAGCGAGACCGTCTACAAGGTGCTCTCGAGCGCGATCGCGAACGCTGAGCACAACTTCAAGCTCGACCGGGACACGCTCTTCGTGAGCCGGGCGTGGGTCGACGAGGGCCCGACGCTCAAGCGCTTCCGCCCGCGTGCCCAGGGTCGTGCCTATCGGATCAACAAGCGGACCAGCCACATCACTGTGATCGTGGAGTCCCGAGAGCCGAAGGGAAGGACCCGCTAGTGGGCCAGAAGGTTAACCCGCACGGGTTCCGCCTCGGCATCACGACCGACTTCAAGAGCCGGTGGTACGCCGACAAGCTTTACAAGTCGTATGTGGCCGAGGACGTGGCGATCCGTCGCATGCTGCAGAAGGGCATGGAGCGGGCCGGTATCTCCAAGGTCGAGATCGAGCGCACGACCGACCGCGTGCAGGTCGACATCCACACCGCCCGGCCGGGCATCGTCATCGGCCGTCGCGGCGCCGAGGCCGACCGCATCCGCGGTGACCTGGAGAAGCTGACCAAGAAGCAGGTCCAGCTGAACATCCTCGAGGTGAAGAACCCCGAGATCGACGCGCAGCTCGTCGCGCAGGGCGTGGCCGAGCAGCTGTCCAGCCGCGTCTCGTTCCGCCGGGCCATGCGCAAGGCCATGCAGTCCGCCATGAAGAGCGGGGCCAAGGGCATCCGTGTCCAGTGCTCCGGCCGTCTGGGCGGCGCCGAGATGTCGCGCTCGGAGTTCTACCGCGAGGGTCGTGTGCCCCTGCACACGCTCCGCGCGGACGTGGACTTCGGCTTCTACGAGGCCCGGACCACCTTCGGCCGCATCGGCGTGAAGGTGTGGATCTACAAGGGCGATGCCCCGATCACCCGTGCCGAGCGGGAGGCCGCCGCGGCGGCCGGCGCTCGTGCCGGTCAGCGTCGCGACGACCGTCGCTCGGGCGCGGGCGAGCGTCCCCGCCGTGGTGGCGACCGTTCCCGTCGTGGCGGCGCGGGCCGTACCGACCGTGCACCCAGGACCGAGGCGGCCGCGCAGGCCGCCCCCGAGAGCGGCCCGGCGGAGCAGCCGGGTGCTGAAGGGAGCTGACCATGCTGATCCCGCGCAGGGTCAAGCACCGTAAGCAGCACCGGCCCGACCGTAGCGGTGCCGCCAAGGGCGGCACTCGGGTCGTCTTCGGCGAGTACGGCATCCAGGCGCTTGAGCACTCGTACGTGACCAACCGCCAGATCGAGGCCGCGCGTATCGCCATGACCCGGCACATTCGCCGTGGCGGCAAGGTGTGGATCAACATCTTCCCGGACCGCCCCCTGACGAAGAAGCCGGCCGAGACCCGAATGGGTTCCGGTAAGGGCTCTCCGGAGTGGTGGGTCGCCAATGTCAAGCCCGGTCGCGTCATGTTCGAGCTGTCCGGTGTCGCCGAGCCCGTGGCCCGCGAGGCCATGCGGCGCGCCATGCACAAGCTCCCCATGAAGTGCCGTTTCGTTAAGCGTGAAGTGGGTGAGGCGTGATGGCTAAGGGTCTGACCGCCGCGGAGCTGCGTCTCGAGGACCAGGAGGTCCTGGTCCAGAAGCTGAAGGAAGCCAAGGAGGAGCTGTTCAACCTCCGTTTCCAGGCGGCGACGGGGCAGCTTGAGAACCACGGGCGGCTGCGTGCCGTCCGCCGCGAGATCGCCCGCATCTACACCGTGATGCGCGAGCGCGAGCTCGGAATCGTCACGGTCGAGAAGGAGCCGAGCGATGTCTGAAGCAACCGAGACCCCGACCACCGGGAAGCAGCGGAACTACCGCAAGACCCGTGAGGGCCTGGTCGTCAGCGACAAGATGGACAAGACCGTCGTCGTTGCCGTCGAGGACCGCGTCAAGCACCCGCTGTACGGCAAGGTCATCCGCCGTACGACCAAGTACAAGGCCCACGACGAGCAGAACGCCTGCGGCGTCGGCGACCGCGTTCTCCTGATGGAGACCCGGCCGCTGTCGGCCACCAAGCGGTGGCGGGTCGTCGAGATCCTCGAGAAGGCCAAGTAACAGCACTACATAGACGCGCCTCGTGGGGGGTGGGAGACCGCCCCCCATGACGGTGTCCAAGGGATCGGGCCGTCCCTCGGCCCGCTCCGCCAGCGGCGGCGGTCGTACGGCTGTCGCCGAGGGAAAAAGACCACATCAGGTTCGGCCAGGCTCACCGCGAGGGTGAGAACCGGCACGACACACAGGAGTAGACGTGATCCAGCAGGAGTCGCGGCTCAAGGTCGCCGACAACACGGGTGCCAAGGAGCTTCTTTGCATCCGCGTTCTCGGCGGCTCCGGTCGGCGCTACGCGGGAATCGGCGACGTCATCGTCGGCACGGTGAAGGACGCCATTCCCGGCGGAGGCGTTAAGAAAGGCGACGTTGTCAAGGCTGTCGTGGTGCGCACCGTGAAGGAGCGCCGCCGCCCCGACGGCTCCTACATCCGCTTCGACGAGAACGCCGCGGTCATCATCAGGGACAGTGGCGACCCGCGGGGCACTCGCATCTTCGGTCCCGTGGGCCGTGAGCTGCGCGACAAGAAGTTCATGCGCATCATCTCGCTCGCGCCGGAGGTGCTGTGATGCCGAAGCTGCACGTGAAGAAGGGTGACCTGGTCCAGGTCATCGCCGGCAAGGACAAGGGCGCCAAGGGCCGCATCATCGCCGCCTACCCGCGTGAGGAGCGCGTGGTGGTCGAGGGCGTCAACATGATCAAGAAGCACTCCAAGGTGACCAACCAGGGACCGCGCGGCGCCAAGGAAGGCGGCGTGCGCACCATGGAGGCTCCCATCCACGTGAGCAACGTCAAGAAGCTCAAGGATGACGAGAAGAAGCCCGAGAAGAAGGCCGCCGAGAAGGGCGAGGCCGAGGCGACGGGTGAGGACAGCTGATGACCGCCACGACTGAAGAGCGCATCGTTCCGCGCCTCAAGCAGCGCTACCGCGACGAGATCGTCGCGAAGCTGCGCGAGGAGTTCGGCATTCAGAACATCATGCAGGTGCCCACGATCACCAAGATCAAGGTGAACATGGGCGTCGGTGAGGCCGCCCGCGACTCGAAGCTCATCGAAGGCGCGGTGCGCGACCTGACCGCCATCACCGGCCAGAAGCCGGCCGTCGCCCGCGCCCGCAAGTCCATCGCGCAGTTCAAGCTGCGTGAGGGCATGCCGATCGGCGCGCACGTGACGCTGCGCGGCGACCGCATGTGGGAGTTCCTCGACCGCCTGCTGTCCCTGGCTCTGCCGCGTATCCGGGACTTCCGCGGCCTGTCGCCGAAGCAGTTCGACGGCAACGGCAACTACACCTTCGGCCTCACGGAGCAGGTCATGTTCCACGAGGTCGACCAGGACAAGGTGGACCGGCAGCGGGGCATGGACATCACGATCGTGACCACCGCGAAGAACGACGAGCAGGGCCGGGCGCTGCTGAGGCACCTCGGCTTCCCCTTCAAGGAGGCCTGATCATTCATGGCGAAGACGTCGCTGAAGGTCAAGGCAGCGCGCAAGCAGAAGTTCGCGGTCCGGGCGTACACTCGGTGCTCCCGCTGCGGCCGTCCCCGCGCTGTCTACCGCAAGTTCGGGCTGTGCCGCGTGTGCTTCCGTGAGATGGCGCACCGGGGCGAGCTGCCCGGCATCACCAAGTCGAGCTGGTAAGCCCCCCGCTGGCCAGCCGTAAAAGAAGTCATATCAACCTGGCGCTGATCACAGCGCCCACGACCACACCGTAGGTCCCGCCGGGGAAACCGCGGTGAGGAAGGCCACCGGCCATGACGATGACCGACCCGATCGCAGACATGCTGACGCGTCTGCGCAACGCCAACGCGGCCTATCACGACACCGTGAGCATGCCTTACTCCAAGATCAAGGCACACATCGCGGAGATCCTCCAGCAGGAGGGCTACATCCAGGGCTGGAGCGTCGAGGACGCCAAGGTTGGCAAGAACCTCGTGCTGGAGCTGAAGTTCGGCCCCAGCCGCGAGCGCGCCATCGCCGGCCTGCGCCGGGTGTCGAAGCCCGGTCTGCGGGTCTATGCAAAGAAGGACAACCTGCCCCGTGTCCTGGGCGGCCTGGGCGTCGCGATCATCTCGACGTCCAACGGCCTGATGACGGACCGGCAGGCGAGCAAGCGTGGAGTGGGCGGGGAAGTCCTCGCCTACGTCTGGTAACGAGGGGAGGCACTCCGCATGTCGCGAATCGGACGGCTGCCCATCCCCGTACCGGCCGGTGTCGACGTCACGATCGACGGCCGGGAAATCCAGGTCAAGGGGCCCAAGGGTACGCTCACCCACACGGTCGCCGAGCCCATCCAGGTCTCGCGTGCCGAGGACGGCAGCATCACCGTCACCCGCCCGAACGACGAGAACCGCGTCCGGGCGCTCCACGGGCTGTCCCGTACGCTCATCGCCAACATGGTGACGGGCGTCACCCAGGGCTACACGAAGACGCTTGAGATCGTCGGCGTCGGTTACCGCGTTCAGGCGAAGGGTCCGACGGAGCTGGAGTTCTCGCTGGGCTTCAGCCACCCGGTGACCGTCAAGGCCCCGGAGGGCATCAGCTTCCGCGTCGAGAAGCCGACCCTGTTCCACGTGGACGGCATCGACAAGCAGAGGGTCGGCGAGGTCGCCGCCAACATCAGGAAGCTGCGCAAGCCGGACCCGTACAAGGGCAAGGGCGTGCGCTACCAGGGCGAGGTTGTCCGCCGCAAGGTCGGAAAGGCTGGTAAGTAGGCATGGCTGGAAAGGCTGCGTTCGGCAAGCGCACGTCCGCCCGCACGGTCGCCCGGGCCCGCCGGCACCGCCGTGTCCGCAAGACCGTCTTCGGCACGCCCGAGCGTCCGCGTCTGGTCGTCAACCGGTCCACGCGTCACCTGTTCGTGCAGATCGTCGACGACACCCGGGGCCACACGCTGGTGAGCGCGTCCACCATGGACGCCTCCCTGCGCAACGCCGAGGGTGACAAGACGGAGAAGGCGAAGAAGGTCGGCGAGCTTCTCGCTCAGCGGGCCAAGAGCGCCGGGATCACCGCCGTCGTGTTCGACCGCGGTGGCAACCGCTACGCGGGGCGTATCGCCGCTCTCGCGGACAGCGCCCGTGAAGGCGGGCTGGAGTTCTGATGACTCCGGTCCTGGGGTCGCGACTGACGGCCCGTCCCAAGAGCAACGAGAAGAGGAACCACTGATGGCTGCAGCTCCGCGTCGCGGCGCCGGCGGCGGTGGCGAGCGGCGTGACCGTCGTGAGGACCGCCGTGGGGGCGCCGCAGACAAGGGCGTCTCGTACATCGAGCGCGTCGTAAAGATCAACCGAGTGGCCAAGGTCGTCCAGGGTGGTCGGCGCTTCAGCTTCACCGCGCTGGTGGTCGTCGGCGACGGCAACGGCCTCGTCGGGGTCGGCTACGGCAAGGCCAAGGAGGTGCCCGCGGCGATCGCCAAGGGCGTCGAGGAGGCCAAGAAGCACTTCTTCAAGGTGCCGCGCATCCAGGGCACCATCCCGCACCCGGTGCAGGGCGAGGACGCCGCCGGCGTCGTCCTCCTGCGTCCGGCCTCGCCCGGTACGGGCGTCATCGCGGGTGGCCCGGTCCGTGCGGTCCTGGAGTGCGCCGGGATCCACGACGTGCTGTCCAAGTCGCTCGGCTCGGACAACCCGATCAACATCGTGCACGCCACCGTGGCGGCCCTGAAGAGCCTCAGCAGGCCCGAGGAGATCGCCGCCCGTCGTGGCCTGCCGATCGAGGACGTCGCTCCCAAGGCGATGCTCAGGGCCCGCGCCGAGGGTCTGGCCGAGGCCGCGGCGGCCGCGAAGGCGGTGAGCTAGCGATGGCTCGGCTGAAGATCACCCAGACCCGGTCCAAGATCGGTGGACAGCAGAACCAGCGTGACTCGCTGCGCTCGCTGGGTCTGAAGCGAATCGGCGACGTCGTCGTCAAGGAGGACCGCCCCGAGATCCGGGGCATGGTCGCCAAGGTGTCGCACCTCGTCGAAGTTGAGGAGGTCGACTGACATGACCGAGAACGCTCCGCTCAAGATCCACGACCTCCGTCCGGCTCCCGGTGCCAACAAGGCCAAGATCCGCAAGGGTCGCGGCGAGGGCTCCAAGGGCAAGACGGCCGGCCGTGGTACCAAGGGCACCAAGGCCCGCGCCTCCGTGATGCCGGGCTTCGAGGGTGGCCAGATTCCGCTCCAGCGGCGGCTGCCGAAGCTGAAGGGCTTCTCCAACGCCCTGTTCAAGACGACCTACCAGGTCGTCAACCTGGACAGGCTCGGGGAGCTGTTCCCCCAGGGCGGCGACGTCACGATCGACGACCTGGTGGCCAAGGGTGCGGTCCGCAAGAACCAGCCCGTGAAGGTGCTGGGCACCGGCGAGATCTCCGTGGCGCTGAACGTGCAGGCGCACGCCTTCTCCGCCAGCGCGAAGGAGAAGATCGCCGCGGCCGGTGGCTCGGTCTCCGAGCTGTAGGCATGATGCTGCACGAGGCGCGGAGGTTCACTATGAGCCTCCGCGCCCGTAGTGCGTTAGAGTTCGCCTGGCACGGGGGTCCACCCGTGCCCGACCTAGCACTCTGACAGAAAGACATGTCGATGGACGCCTTGCGGGCCATCGCCGACCGTAACCGCGTCACTGGCGCGCAGGAGGGACCGTGCTGACCGCGATAACCCGGGCGTTCCGGACGCCGGACCTGCGCAAGAAACTGCTCTTCACACTGGGCATAATCGCGCTGTTCCGGCTGGGCTCGGTGCTTCCGACTCCGGGCGTGAACGCCCAGAACGTGGCCCTGTGTTTGGAGCAGGCCCAGGCGGGAGACGCCGGCGGCATCTATGGGATGGTGCAGCTGTTCAGCGGCGGCGCCCTCTTGAAACTTTCAGTGTTCGCGCTCGGCATCATGCCGTACATCACCGCGAGCATCATCCTGCAGCTGCTGACGGTGGTGATCCCCCGGCTGGAGGCCCTGAAGAAGGAGGGCCAGGCGGGGAATGCCAAGATCACGCAGTACACGCGTTACCTGACCATCGGTCTGGGCGTGCTGCAGTCGACCGCGTTCATCGCTCTGGCTCGCAGCGGGCAGCTCTTCCCGAGCTGCAACGAGCAGATCCTGCTGAGCCAGGACGTCTTCCCGCTGGTGACCATGGTCATCACGATGACCGCCGGTACGGCCGTGATCATGTGGCTGGGCGAGCTGGTCACCGACCGCGGCGTCGGCAACGGCATGTCGATCCTGATCTTCACTCAGGTCATCGCGGTGTTCCCGTCCGAGCTGGTGAACATCTACCGGCTCAGCCCGTTCAAGTTCGTCATCGTGATGATCGTCGGCGTCGTGATGATCGGCGTCGTCGTCTTCATCGAGCAGGCCCAGCGCCGCATCCCGGTCCAGTACGCCAAGCGGATGGTCGGCCGCCGGATGTACGGCGGCACCTCGACCTACATTCCGCTGAAGGTGAACCAGGCCGGCATCATCCCGGTCATCTTCGCTTCGTCGCTGCTGTATCTGCCGCAGCTTCTGGTCACGCTCTTCGGCAACAGCCAGAAGCCCAACGCGGTGATCGAATGGCTGGCTCAGAACATGGTCAGGGGTGACCACCCCGTCTACATGACCACGTTCTTCCTGCTGATCATCTTCTTCACGTACTTCTACGTGTCCATCACTTTCAACCCCCCCGAAGTGGCTGACAACATGAAGAAGTACGGTGGGTTCATCCCGGGCATCCGCCCGGGCCGGCCGACCGCTGAGTACCTCAGCTACGTACTCACGCGGCTCACGGCCGCCGGTGCTCCGTATCTGGGTGTGATCTCGCTCATCCCGATCATCGCGCTGGCGGTGGCCGGTGCGAGCCAGAACTTCCCGTTCGGAGGGACCAGCATTCTGATCATGGTTGGTGTTGGTCTGGACACGGTCAAGCAGATCGAGAGCCAGCTTCAGCAGCGCAACTACGAGGGCTTCCTGAAATAGTGCGCGTCGTCCTGGTAGGGCCCCCCGGAGCGGGTAAGGGGACGCAGGCCCAGTTCATCGCTTCGCACCTGTCGATCCCGAAAATCTCGACAGGCGACATCTTCCGTGCCAACGTCTCCGGCGGCACGGAGCTCGGCAAGCTCGCCAAGCAGTACATGGACCGCGGTGACCTCGTCCCCGACGAGGTGACCGTGGCCATGGTCCGCGACCGGCTGTCGGAGGACGACGCGCAGGAGGGCTTCCTCCTGGACGGCTTCCCCCGGAACGTGCCCCAGGCCGAGGTCCTCAAGAAGATGCTGGCCGAGTTCGGCACGGCACTCGACGTGGTCCTCAACCTGGTCGTCGAGGACGACGAGGTCGTACGCCGCCTGGCGGGCCGCCGTACCTGCCGTTCCTGCGGCAAGGTGTGGCATGTGGTGTTCGATCCGCCCGCCGTGGAGGGCGTCTGCGATGCCTGCGGCGGGGAGCTCTTCCAGCGGGACGACGACCGCGAGGAGACCATCAGGCGGCGCCTGGAGGTCTATCAGGAGCAGACGGCGCCGCTGATCTCCTTCTACGCGGACGAGGGCATCCTGCAGGGTATCGACGCGACCGGGCCGGTCGAGGAGGTAACCCAGCGGGCGATGTCCGCGCTGCGGCGATTCGCTGACTAGGTCATTACCGCGGCCGGGAACGCCACCCCACAACGTGGGGTGGCGTTCAGGTGTATATGGGACAATTTCGAAGGGGGGGTGAGTACGTGTTCAAGAAAAACCGGCACGGAATTCAGATCAAGAGCGCCGAGCAGCTCGAGAAGATGCGCGCGGCCGGCCTGGTCGTCGCCCGCACGCTGGAGCTGCTGCGGACGTCGGTCCAGCCCGGGATGACGCCGCTCGACCTGGACGCCATCGCCGAGGAGGCCATCCGGAGCGAGGGCGCGATTCCGTCGTTCAAGGGCTACCAGGGCTACCCCGCCACGATCTGCGCGTCGGTGAACCATGAGGTCGTCCACGGCATCCCCACCGACCGCCGCAAGCTTCGCGAGGGGGACATCATCTCCATCGACTGCGGCGCGATCCTCGACGGCTGGCACGGCGACTCCGCGATCACCGTGGGGATCGGCGAGGTCGATCCCGCGCTGACCGAACTGATGCGGGTGACCGAGGAGGCCATGTGGCGGGGCATCTCCGCCCTGCGGGTCGGCGGGCACCTGTCCGACATCGGCTACCAGATCGAGAAGTACGTGCGTTCTCAGGGCCGCTACGGCATCCCCCAGGAGTACGGCGGGCACGGCATCGGCACCGAGATGCACATGGACCCCTGGGTGGCCAACTACGGACGGCCCGGGCGCGGCCCCCGCTTCGAGGTGGGCATGTGCTTCGCGATCGAGCCGATGGTGAACCTCGGCACCGCCCGCACCAAGGTGCTGGCCGACGACTGGACGGTCGTCACCCTCGACGGCCGCCCCTCCGCCCACTTCGAGCACAGTGTCGCGGTCACGGAGAACGGCCCCCTGGTTCTCACCGCGCTCGACGGCGGCGCCTCCCGCTTCCCGGGTGTCGGAGCGGTGGCGGGGGAGACCGCGTAACGGACCCGCCCATGCCGGTGGCACCGGCACCATAATGGTCGTATCGCTCGATTAGCCGGGGAGATGGTGATGGCGGCAGCGCCGGAGATGCGGGCCTCCGACGGCGACCGGGACCGGGTCGCCGCGGCACTGCGTGAGCACATGGCCGAGGGCAGGCTCACCGTCGACGAGTTCAACGAGCGGCTCGAGCAGGTCTATCAGAGCCGGACGTACGGCGAGCTGGCGAAGATCACCTCCGACCTGCCCGACATCGACCTGAACCGGATGCCCGCCGCCGCCCAGCCCGTGAGCCGGCCGTCGCTTCCGGCGGAGCGTGACAAGGCGCGGGCCGGTCTGCGGGCCGCCTGGACCGCCTGGGCGGGCGCCAGCTCCGTCAACTGGGTGATATGGCTCCTCGTCGGCCTCTCGTCGGGCCACTTCGTCTATCCGTGGCCATTGTGGGTCATGGGTCCCTGGGGCGTGGTCCTCCTCTTCGGCACGATCTTCGGTGCCGCCAGGCGCAACGACGCCTGACCGTCGCGCGGGGTGGTGATAACGCCGCCCGGCGTTGAATTGGCCGCGCGCCCCCGCCGGGGGTACGCTGTGGTCTGGTTGTGTCGGGACCCCTGCCGTCGTTTCGCAATTCGGCCTGGGTTGTCGTACACTCCTTTGTCGGTTCACTATGACCTTTTGCGCCAAGGCGACCTGGCCGGTCGCCGCTCTCTGGAAGCGCCCGAAGGTCGCGGCTGCTTAGTGTTCCGAGCCTCAGATGATCCGATCAGTGAAACGCGAGGGCCATGGCCAAGAAAGACGGCGCCATCGAGATTGAGGGCACTGTTATTGAGTCGCTCCCGAACGCCATGTTCCGGGTGCAACTCGACAACGGTCACAAGGTCCTGGCACACATCAGCGGGCGGATGCGGATGCATTACATCAGGATCCTGCCCGATGACCGTGTCGTCGTGGAGCTGAGCCCCTACGACCTCAGTCGTGGGCGGATCGTCTACCGGTACAAGTAGGTCCCCCGCCGGCGGGACGGACCGTATGCGGAACGAATAAGGACTATGAAGGTCAAGCCGAGCGTCAAGAAGATTTGCGACAAGTGCAAGGTGATCCGCCGGCACGGTCGCGTCATGGTGATTTGCGACAACCTGCGCCACAAGCAGCGCCAGGGCTGAGTGGACGGGGGGCAGCGCCGGGCCGTATGCCCGGCGAGACCAACCCGCCCCAGTTCGTCGCCACCAGGCCCCAGCTGAGTCCGTCCGCGTGGCGGGCTTCAGCCACATGAGGGCCGGAACAACGAAATCGCGCCACACACCCGCGCAGGCGGCGAAAGCCGTACCACGCGGGAGACCCCCGGTCGGAGGCCGGGGCCCTCGCCCGGGCATGGGAGGGGAAGTGTGGTGCAAGACCTCCGCCACACCGAAGGAGAATGCCCGACCATGGCCCGCCTGGTTGGCGTCGACCTCCCCCGCGACAAGCGGGTGGAGATCGCTCTCACCTACATTTTCGGAATCGGCCGCACTCGCGCCAAGGAGATCCTGAACGCGACCGGCGTGAACCCCGACCTGCGCGTCCACCAGCTCACGGACGCCGAGCTCGTCCCGATGCGTGACTACATCGAGGCGAACTACAAGATCGAGGGTGACCTGCGCCGCGAGATTCAGGCCGACATCCGCCGCAAGATCGAGATCGGCTGCTACCAGGGCATCCGGCACCGCAAGGGGCTGCCTGTCCACGGTCAGCGGACGCAGACGAACGCGCGCACCCGCAAGGGCAAGAAGAAGACCGTCGCCGGCAAGAAGAAGCCCGGCAAGAAGTAGTCCTTAGGCCCTGGCCCGCGGATCTCACCGGGGTAGCGGTTGGAAGGTCCCGGCGGGCAGGGCAAGCAGCCAGATTCCAGGAGTTAGCGCTTAAATGCCGCCGAAGAGCCGCCAGGGCGCACCGAAGAAGGTGCGCCGCAAGGAAAAGAAGAACGTCGCCCACGGGCACGCCCACATCAAGAGCACGTTCAACAACACCATCGTTTCGATCACCGACCCGAACGGGAACGTGATCTCCTGGGCCAGCGCCGGCCACGTCGGGTTCAAGGGCTCCCGCAAGTCCACCCCGTTCGCCGCGCAGATGGCTGCCGAGAACGCCGCGCGCCGCGCCATGGAGCACGGCATGCGCAAGGTCGACGTCTTCGTCAAGGGCCCCGGTTCCGGCCGTGAGACCGCGATCCGTTCGCTGCAGGCGACCGGTCTCGAGGTCGGGTCCATCCAGGACGTGACCCCGGTCCCGCACAACGGCTGCCGTCCGCCCAAGCGCCGTCGCGTCTGAGCTCAGGAGAGTAGAGAGAAATGGCTCGTTACACGGGTCCGGACTGCAAGCTCTGCCGCCGGGAGAAGACCAAGCTCTTCCTCAAGGGCAAGAAGTGCGAGTCCGCCAAGTGCCCCATCGAGATCCGCCCGTACCCGCCGGGTGAGCACGGCCGTGGCCGTCCGAAGGAGTCGGAGTACCAGCTCCAGCTGCGGGAGAAGCAGAAGACCCGCCGTATCTACGGCGTCCTCGAGAAGCAGTTCCACAACTACTACGAGGAAGCCAACCGCAAGGCCGGCAAGACCGGTGAGAACCTCCTCCAGATCCTGGAGAGCCGTCTCGACAACGTGGTCTACCGTGCCGGTTTCGCCGAGTCGCGGGACGCGGCCCGCCAGCAGGTGCGCCACGGCCACTTCCTCGTGAACGGCAAGAAGGTCGACATCCCGTCGTACCGCGTGCGCGAGCACGACATCATCGAGGTCCGCGAGAAGTCGCGCAACCTCATGCCGTACGAGGTGGCCCGCGCGAGCCACGGTGACAAGACCGTCCCGGCCTGGCTGGGCGTCTCCACCGAGCACATGCGCATCCTCGTGCACCAGCTCCCGGTCCGCCAGCAGATCGACACGCTGGTCCAGGAGCAGCTGATCGTCGAGCTCTACTCCAAGTAAGTAGAGTTCAGGCAGTACCTGACGCCGTACGGCCGGGGCATCCGCGGCCGTACGGCATCATGGTTGTAGGCGAGCGGCGTCAAATAGCGGGCGTCGCCGTAACCGAGGGACCCCTTGTCGATCACGACGGGGCAGTCCCGGATCCAGGAGATCCTGATGCTCATCGCACAGCGCCCGAGCCTCCAGGAGGAGTCGCTCGAGGAGTACCGGTCCAGGTTCGTCATCGAGCCGCTCGAGCCGGGCTTCGGCTACACCATCGGTAACTCGCTGCGGCGCACGCTGCTGTCCTCCATTCCGGGGGCGGCGGTCACCAGCATCCGCATCGAGGGCGTGCTGCACGAGTTCTCGACCGTGCCCGGGGTCAAGGAAGACGTCACCGACATCATCTTGAACCTCAAGTCGCTGGTCGTCTCGTCCGAGCACGACGAGCCGGTGGTGATGTACCTGCGCAAGCAGGGCCCCGGCGAGGTCACCGCGGCCGACATCGCGCCTCCGGCCGGTGTCGAGGTGCACAACCCGGACCTGCACATCGCCACGCTGAACGGCAAGGCGAAGCTGGAGATGGAGCTGACCGTCGAGCGCGGCCGCGGCTACGTCTCCGCCGCCCAGAACAAGCAGCCGGGCCAGGAGATCGGCCGGATTCCGATCGACTCGATCTACTCCCCGGTTCTCAAGGTCACCTACAAGGTCGAGGCCACCCGTGTCGAGCAGCGTACGGACTTCGACCGCCTGATCCTCGACGTCGAGACCAAGCCGTCCATGAAGCCCCGCGACGCGGTGGCCTCGGCCGGCAAGACCCTGGTCGAGCTGTTCGGCCTGGCGCGCGAGCTCAACGTGGAGGCCGAGGGCATCGACATCGGCCCGTCGCCGACGGACGCGGCTCTCGCGGCCGACCTGGCGCTGCCGATCGAGGAGCTCAACCTCACCGTCCGTTCGTACAACTGCCTCAAGCGCGAGGGCATCCACACTGTGGGTGAGCTCGTCGCCCGCAGCGAGCAGGACCTGCTGGACATCCGCAACTTCGGCGCCAAGTCGATCGAAGAGGTCAAGCAGAAGCTGCACGAGATGGGCCTGGCTCTCAAGGACTCCCCGCCCGGGTTCGACCCGGCCACCGTCGCCGGTGGCGGGTTCGACGACGAGGACGGCGGGTTCATCGAGACCGAGCAGTACTGATCGCCCGTCTTCACGCAGTGGCACCACCGTCTCGTGCCGTCCTCCGGGGCGGCATGAGACGGCGATGACAAGTCACGACCGGTACGCCGGTCGGCCCGTCCCCGGTACCTGACACGGCCGGGGCGGGTTATCCATGAGGAGCACGAAATGCCCAAGCCCACCAAGGGCCCCCGCCTCGGCGGCAGCCCGGCCCACGAGCGGCTGATCCTGGCGAACCTCGCCACCTCGCTGTTCCAGAACGGCCGGATCACCACCACCGAGGCCAAGGCCAGGCGACTCCGTCCGTTCGCGGAGAAGCTGATCACCAAGGCGAAGAAGGGCGACATCCACAACCGTCGCCAGGTGCTGACGGTCATCCGCGACAAGGGTGTCGTCCACCACCTCTTCACCGAGATCGCCCCGACGTACGCCGAGCGCCCCGGTGGCTACACCCGGATCACCAAGCTGGGCCCGCGTAAGGGCGACAGCGCCCCCATGGCGGTCATCGAGCTGGTGACCGAGCAGATGAACCCGGTCCGGGTCTCGCGTACGACTCCGGCCGCGCCCGCCGCCCAGGCCGCTCCGGCCGCCAAGGCGGAGGCCGAGGAGAAGCCGGAGGTCAAGGAGGAGGCTCCGGCCGCGGAAGCCGCGGAAGCCGCGGAGGCCGCGGAGAGCACCGCCGCCGAGGCCCCGGAGGCCGCCGCGGAGGGCGAGAAGAAGGACGAGGCCTGATCCGAGGCTCCATGAGCGGGCTCGGTTTCCCTTACCGGGAAGCCGGGCCCGTTCGTCGTATGCGCACCGTACGAGGAATGTCGTGACGCGAGAACTGCGGCTGAGGCTGGACCTGGGCTACGACGGAACGGACTTTTCCGGCTGGGCGCGCCAGCCCGGGCGGCGGACCGTGCAAGGGGAGATCGAGGACGCCCTCGGCCGGATCCTGCGCCTGGACGCCCCGCCGTCCCTGACGGTCGCCGGCCGCACCGACGCCGGCGTGCACGCGAGGGGACAGGTGGCGCACGTCGACCTCCCGCTCGCCGCGCTGGCCGCCGCCTCGTCCGGGCGTGGCCCCGTTCCCGAGTCCCCGGAGCGGGCGTGGGAGGAGCGCGGCGCTGAGTGGCTCGCAGCGCTCACGAGGCGGCTGGCGGGTGTGCTACCCCTCGATGTGCGGGTGCACGCCGTCAGCGTGGCCCCCGAGGGCTTCGACGCCCGGTTCTCCGCGCTGTCCCGCCGGTACGGGTACCGGGTCTGCGACGCCCCCGGCGGGGTGGACCCGCTCCGGCGGCGCGAGGTGCTGTGGTACGCCCGGCCGCTCGACGTGGGCCGCATGAACGCGGCGGCGGCCCGCCTGCTGGGCGAGCACGACTTCGCCGCGTTCTGCCGCAGGCGCGAGGGCGCGACCACGATCCGGGAGTTGCAGCGGCTCGACTGGGTCAGGGGCGAGGACGGGATCCTCCTGGCGACGGTGGTCGCCGACGCCTTCTGCCACTCGATGGTGCGGGCGCTGGTCGGTGCGCTGCTGGCCGTCGGGGAGGGCAGGCGGCCCGTCGAGTGGCCGGCCGAGGTGCTGGCGAGAGCCGTACGGGACTCGGGCGTGCACGTCGCGCCCGCGCACGGGCTCACGCTGGAGGAGGTGCGCTACCCGGAGCCGGAGGAGCTGGCCCGGCGTGCCGCCGCCACCCGCCGGGTGCGCACGTTGAGTTCCTGACGCCGCGAGTTCCTGACGCCGCGCGGCCGCGCGCCGGACCCTCAGCGCGAGGCGCGCTTTTCGATCACCTTCGCCATGTTGTCGCGGAAGGCGCTGCTGATCGGCCCGAGGGTCGTGTCGTTCGCGTCCGGATTGTGGCCGTCGGCGTAGGTGGCGTAGCTGAACACGATGTAGCGTCCCCACACCATGCCCGCGGCGTAACCGCCGGAGATCGACACCTTGTCCGCTCCGCTCGCCTTGTCGCCGTTGAGACCGCGGAACCAGACGTTCGCGTTGAGGTCCTTGGTCTGGTTCACGGTGAGGGCCTCGGTCTTGCCGGGAAGCACGGCGATGCCCGCGGTGACGGCGTACTGGCGCTTGCCGTCCACGTAGGTGGCCCGGAGCACCCTGCGGCACTGCTGTTCGGCGAGGGCCTTCGCGAACGCGCCGGTCGCGGCCTTCTCGCAGTCGTCGGTCACGTCGATTTTGACCCTGCGGTAGGTCCGCCCGGCGAGCGTCACCTTCTCGTCCGGGAACGCCTCCTCCGCCTTGAGGGTCTTGGGGTCGGTCTGCTCCGAGTCGAGGATGGAGGAGGCGGCCGTGGGACTCGGCTGTGGCTCCTCCACGGGAGGCGCGGTGGTGGCCGTCGCGGTGGGGGCGGCCCGGCCGCTGTCCGATTCGCCGGAGTAGGCGAAGTAGGCCGCGGTGCCGATCGCCCCCACGACGACCACGGCTCCGGCGGCCAGCAGGATCCGCGTGATCTTTCCGCCGGAACGCTGAGGGTCGGCGGAGGTCAGCGACGCCGGGAGGTTGCTCACCGGGGTGCTGGGAGGCGGCCCGAATCCGGGCGGAGGCGCCGGTTTGCCCGCCCTGGCCGGCTTCACCGGCGTGAACGCGAACGGAGTCTCACCGGTCGGCTGTGAGGGCGAACCGGTCGTGGGAGAGGTTGTCGCCATCTGTCCTTGGGGGTCGGGGGAGTCCGCCCCGGTGCCGCCGCCGCTCGTGGACGGGTCCGTGGGCGGGGTGTCGGATGACGCCGCTCCCTGGGGCGCGGCGGATGGCGGGACATCCTCGGGGGCTGCCTCGGACGGCGATTGGGACGCGGTCGCGGCCGGTGCCTCGTCCTGCGGCCCCGATGTCCCGGAGGGTGCGTCGCCTGGTGCCTGACCCTGAGCGTCCGGGGTCTGGGCAGGAGGCTGGAGCGGCTCCTCGGGCTGGGGTAGCGGCTGGGTCGTCCTGTCGAAGGACAGGTGCTGCGTTTGGTGGGATTCCGTGCCCGCGCCGTCGGGCTGCTCGCCGGCCGGCGCGGCGGTGTCTTGCGGGGTGCCGATGGGGACGAGTTCGGCTCCGGGCGTGCCGCCGGACTCGCCCGCGCCCGGCGGATCACCGGCGGGGGCCTCGAGCACCCGCGTCGGGGTGGGCTCGTTGTGGTAGGCGTCCGCCGGCGGCCAGGAGCTGCCGGTGGGCGCCTGTCCCTGCGGGTACGGTTCGCCCGGCAACCGGGGCGGCCACGCGGTCGCCTCGCCCGGCTCTCCGGGACGGGCCGGCTCCGCGGCCGGGTTCGCGGCCGGGTTCGCGGGGTCGAGCTGGGGCGCGCCGCCCTGGTACGCATCGGGGGCCGGGGCCCAGCCGGGAGACGGCGGCATGCCGGGCTGGGGGGCCCACGGGCCACCGGCGTTCTGCTGATC
>JADGHC010000040.1 GCA_019689655.1 Microbispora sp. | reverse complement strand
TCGAACACCTTGCGGACCTCGAACCCGGCGTCGATCTTGGCGGCCGCGGCGGGGGCGCCGCTGGCCTCCACGTCCTTCACGTGGAAGTTCCGCCCCTAGTACCGTTCTTGGGGTTGAGGTGGGCGCCCTGATCGTCCCGCCCGCCATCGACCCGGGCAGAGCCCAGCAGACCGGCTCCTTCAGGTCAAGCCCGGCTGTGCAGGCAGGACAACCATGCACGAGGAAGCTCACCGGGAGCATGTACACAGGAAGCCGAGCTTGACCCTCCGTCGCTGGCCCGCTGCCCCTCCGGGCGGGGTCGAAGGCAGACGGGAAGATCAGGGAAAGCTGTTGGCAACGCGCGGTGCAAAAGAAGATCGGGGGCGGCCAACTTGCTCGCCCCCGATCTGACGAGGCCTGTCGGGTCTAATGACGATTGCAGCGGCCTATGCGATGACAGTGCGGCCTACCATGGCCGTGCTTGCAACACCGCACCTTGCTGTGACCATGGCAGGTGATCCAGCACCTCGTAGGCTTGGAGAGTTCGGTACCAGGATCTCTTGACGTCTGAGAAGCCTGGACCGTCGCCACGCTGTGGACCGGAGCTGACGAGGCTTGGGCAAGTCCCATCGGCCAGATAGCAAGAGCGAGTACTGTATAGCCAGTTGCTAAGGCTAGTACTCCAGTGACACTTCGCGATCTTCGCGGTTCAGGTGGCACGAGGACGGCCACCACGTGATCATTCGGAGTTTGTGAAGACATCTGAAGATCGCGTGATGACCGTGGCCGACAGCGTAGACCCTGACCGCTGGATCGTCACCTTCAATGAGCTGATGACGCGGATCGCGCACCGGTTCGGCCGAGTAGAACCGCGTCGCGCGGCGTACGCCTATGTGCGGGGCCTGCTGTCGGACGTCGAGCGGAAAAACTGCTGGAACCTGGCCGAGCACGCTGGGCTGAGCGGCCCGCAGACCTTGCAGCGCCTGCTGCGCAGTGCGCGCTGGGACGCCGAGGCCGTCCGCGACGACCTGCGCGGCTATGTGAGCGAACACCTCGGCGCGGGCGGCGTGCTGATCGTCGACGAGACCGGCTTCCTCAAAAAGGGCCTTCGATCGGCCGGGGTGCAACGCCAGTACACCGGTACGGCCGGCCGGATCGAAAACAGCCAGATCGGCGTTTTCCTGGCCTACGCCACCGCACGCGGCCGGGCATTGATCGATCGCCGCCTGTACCTGCCCGAACACTCCTGGGTGGCCGACCAGGGCCGGTGCCGTTCCGCCGGGGTGCCGGAGGAGATCGCCTTCGCCACCAAGCCCGCCCTGGCGGCGCAGATGATCGCCGCCGCGTTGGACGCCGGGGTCGACGCGCCCTGGGTGACCGGCGATGAGGTCTACGGCCAAGACCCCCGCCTGCGCGGGCTGCTGGAGACACGGCAGGTGGGGTATGTGCTGGTGATCGCGGGCACCGCCCGGGTGCGGTGCGAGGGCGTCGACTGGCAGGCCGGCCAGATCGCCGCGCACGTTCCCGACACGCACTGGCATGTCTACAGCGCCGGTCGCGGCGCCAAGGGACACCGCTGGTACGCCTGGGCCTGGACCCGTATCGACACCCACCGGCCCGGTCACCGGTGGCTGCTGATCCGCCGCAACCTCACAACCGGGGAACTGGCCTTCTACCGCTGCTACGCACCCCGGCCGGCACCACTGCATGCCCTGGTGCGCATCGCCGGCATCCGCTGGACGGTCGAGGAGTCCTTCCAGGCCGCCAAGGGCCAGGTCGGGCTGGACCACTACCAGGTCCGCAGCTGGGACGGCTGGCACCGCCACATCACCCTGGCGATGCTCGCCCTGGCCTTCCTCGCAGCCTTAGCCGCCTCCCAGCCCGGCGGCGACCACGAGCATCTCCCCTTGACCATGCCCGAGATCCGCCGCCTGCTGGCCGCCCTCACCTTCACCCGGCACCGCCGGACCGAGGAGATCCTGCACTGGTCACACTGGCGACGCCGCCATCAGGCAACCGCCCGCCGAAGCCACTACCAGCGCAGATCCCACCCATGATCTCAATGTGTCACTGGAGTACTAGCCTTGCCTGCCATCGGGTGGCCTCACCGGCAGAGTCCTCCGGTCGGCGACGACTGTCATTTCTGTTTCGTTACCGATCGGTTCCTCGCGACGAAGAGATCATCTCTATGGGTCCCGAGGGTGAGGACGCCCCACCTCCACCGTGTGGATCGCGAACAGCCAGGGCGTCACCGCGGGTGGAGCCCCGCCGTCGCCTCAGCCGGCGGCCGGGGCCGGTCTGCGCGCCCAGCCGTTGCGGGTGCGTACGCCACCGGCCACGCGGCAGCCCAGGTAGATGACGAAGGCGATGGTGGTGACGTACGGGCTGATCGGGATACTGCCGCCCACCGCGATGAGAATGCCGCCGACCACGGACGTGACCGCGAACACGACGCTGAGCAGGGGGATCAGCCGTGGGGATGCGGTCACCCGGGTGGCGGCGGCCGCGGGGGTGACCACCAGGGCGAGCACCAGCAGAGCGCCCACGATCTGGATGGTCGTCGCCACGGCGAGGCCCAGCACCAGGGTGAACACGGGCGACAGGGCCCGTACGGGCACGCCGCGGGCGGCGGCGACGTCGGGATCGAGGCTGGCGAAGGTCAGCGGACGCCAGACGACCGCCAGGGCGAGCAGGACCACGACCGACACGCCGATCAGCCAGGCCGTCTGCGGCATGTCCACGGCCACGATCTGACCGGTGAGCAGCCCGAACTTGTTGGCGGCACGGCCTTTGTAGAGCGACAGGAACAGCACACCCAATCCGAGTCCGAACGGCATCAGCACGCCGATGGAGGAGTTGCGGTCCCGGGCACGCACCCCCAGGGCGCCGATGATCGCGGCGGCCAGGACCGATCCGGCCAAAGAGCCCGCCACCACGTTCACCCCGAGCAGGAGCGCGGCCGCCGCGCCGGCGAAGGACAGCTCGGCGATCCCGTGTACGGCGAAGGCCAGATCCCGCATCAGCACGAACGTGCTGATCAGGCCGCCGACCACGCCGAGCACGGCCGCGGCGACGATCGAGTTGGCGACGAGAGCCAGCACCTGCCCGTAGTCGTCGTAGTTGAAGATCTGGTGCCAGACGGCGGTGCTCATGACCGGGCGCCTCCGGCGGCGTACGTAACGGGGGCCCCGGCGACCAGGTAGCGGCCGTGGGACCGGATCACCTCGACCTGCCCGCCGTACAGTTCGGACAGCACGGAAGACGTCATCACCTCGTCGGGTGCGCCGACGCGGAACCGGCCCCCGGCGAGGTACAGCACACGGTCGGCCAGCGGCAGGACCGGGTTGAGCTCGTGGGTGACGAAGAGGACCGCGGTGCCGTGCGCGCGCCGCCGCCGGTCGAGCAGCTCGACGATCGCGTTCTGGTGATGCGGGTCGAGCGACAGCAGCGGCTCGTCGCACAGCAGGATGGCCGGATCGGTGACCAGGGCCTGGGCGATGCGCACCCGCTGCTGCTCGCCGCCGGACAGCAGGCCGAGCGGCATGTCCGCGTACGCCAGCGCGCCCACCTCGGTCAGCAGCTCGTCGACGCGGCGCCGCAGCCGTCTGCCGCCGAGGGGCAGGCCCCAGCGGTGGCCGTCGACGCCGAGCCGGACCAGGTCGCGGGCGCGCAGCGGCGTGTGCGGCGCGACGGCGCGCTGCTGGGGGATGTAGCCGATCAGATCGCTGCCCCGCCGGGGCGGGCGGCCGTCGATCAGCAGGGTCCCGGCCGAGAGGGGCAGCCGGCCCACGATGGCGTGCAGCAGGCTGGTCTTGCCGGACCCGTTGGGGCCCAGCACGGCGACGAACTCGCCGCGGCGCAGCTCCAGATCCAGCCCGGACCACAGCACGCGCTCACCGCGGCGCAGCTCCGCGCCGGTCAGGCTGAGCACGGCGGGCGTCCCGGAGGCGGCTCGCGGTGCGACGACGCCCGGCTGCCCGCTCACCGGGGCACCGTTCGGCGAGACCGCACTCATCGGCCCAGAGCCTTTTCGAGCGTGTCGAGATTGGCGGTCATCCAGCCGATGTAGTCCTCCCCCGGGGGAAGGGTCTCGGTGACCGGGACGACGGGGATGCCGTTGCCGGTCGCCGCCTCGCGCACCTTCTCGGTCTCCGGGCCGGAGGTCTGGGAGTTGTAGACCAGGGCCCGCACCTTCTTGCCGGTGAACAGGGCCAGCGTGTCCCGCAGCACGCGCGGGGCGACGTCACCGCCCTCCTCGACGGCCTCGCTGAACTCCTCTGGAGTGGCGTTGACCAGGCCGCATGCCTCGATCATGTACAGCGGGACCGGCTCGGTGATCGCGACGGCGGCGCCCTTCGCCGACCGGGCGATGGCCGCCTCCCGCTCTTCCAGCGGCGTGAGCTTCCGCTTGAAGGACTCGGCTCCGGCGGTGAAGGCGGTGGCCCCGGAGGGGTCGGCCTCGCCCAGCGCGGCGGCGATGGAGTCGGCCAGCCGCGCGACGGACGGGAAGTCGTACCAGACGTGCTCGTTGAGCTCCTCGCCGTCCCGCGCGGTCTTTCCGGAGACCTCGACCGCGTTCAGCACCCGGGCCGAGGTGTTGCCGGAGGCGTCGCGCATCCGGTCCATGAAGTCGTCGTAGCCGCCGCCGTTTTCGATGATCACCTTGGCCTTGGACAGGGCGAGCTGGTTTTGCGGGTTGGCCTCGTACGAGTGCGGGTCTTGGTCGGGGCCGGCGATGAACGAGGTCACCGCGACCTTGTCACCGCCGATCTGCCGGACGATGTCGCCGTACACATTGGTGGAGGTCACCACGGCGACCATGCCGGGGGACGCGCTCGCATCGGCAGACGCCGCGGGGGAAGACGAGCCGCCGCAGCCGGTCAGCAGCGCGGAAGCCAGGCCGGCGAGCACGAGCAGGGAGGAAGTACGCAGGGAGGAGATGGTCATGTCGATCCTCGGGGAGATGCCAGGAATGAAAATGATTATCGTTATCATTACACACATCGACGACAAGACAGGAGCCGCCCATGGCCAGAAACGAGCTACGCCCCGTGATCAAGCTGCGGTCGGGCGCGGGGACCGGCTACACCTACGTGACCCGCAAGAACCGCCGTAACGACCCCGACAGGCTCACGCTCCGCAAGTACGACCCGATCATCCGCAGGCACGTCGCATTCCGGGAGGAACGATGAAGAAGGGCATCCACCCCGGCTACCACCCGGTCGTCTTCCGCGACCCCGGTGCCGGGTTCGCCTTCCTCACCCGCTCGACCATCAGCAGCGACAAGACGATCGAGTGGGAGGACGGCAACACCTACCCGGTAGTGGACGTCGACGTCTCCTCGGCGAGCCACCCCTTCTACACCGGGCGCAGCCGAGTGCTCGACACCGCCGGCCGGGTCGAGCGGTTCAACCGGCGTTACGGGAGGGCCTGATGTCCGCGCGCTGCATGCTCACCGGAGCCGCGCCGGTCTTCGGCAACCGCGTCTCCCACTCCCACCGGCGCACCCGCCGGCGGTGGAACCCCAACATTCAGCACCGGCGCTACTGGCTGCCCGGCGACGCGAGCTGCCGGTGCCCCGCCGGCTGGTCCGCGCCTACCGGCGCGGGCTCATCGTCCCAGGCTGACGCTCACTCGCCTGGGGGACGCGAACCGCCGCGGTAGCGCATCCTGATCTTGATGTTGCCCTCGCCGTGGCGTGCCACGTCCCGCAGGCCGAGGCGCCGGTAGAGCGCGTGGGCGCGGTGGTTGACCACCAGCACATCCAAGATCAGGTCTTGTCCCCGCCGATCGGCCCGGCGCTGGAGCTCGGTGATGAGGTGGGTGCCGATGCCGCGCCCCTGATACTCGGGCAGGATCTCGATCCGGCCGAGGTAGATCTCTGTGGGCCCCTCATCGACGCTGAGCATGCCGACGTCGGCGCCGTCGGCGGTGATGATCTGCGTGTTCGCGGGGTTGAACACGCGCGCGTGATGGTCCCGCTGGTCCTGCTCGTCCCATCCCCAGATCGCGGCGACGACGTCGCCCATGGCGGCCTTGTGCAGCCGGAAGCAGAACTCGTCGTCGGCCGCCGTGGCCGGCCGCAGCCCGATGGCGGTCACGGGACCTCCTCCAGAGCATGAGCCCGCGGAGTCCCCGAGGGCTTCCGATGCGACGTGACAGCGGCCATCATTGGCGATGGTGTCACGGTACTGGTCCTGCGTCACGCCGGCGCCGGCGTGGCCGAAGGAGATCGCATCGGCGGCGACGCCGCGGGCCCGTACGGCCGGCCGGCGCGTCGCGCCTTCTCCGTGGCCGCGGACGACGACCCGGGTATGTGCGTACGGCGGGATTTCACCCGCGCGTCCCGATCCGGAGCGCGTGCCGTGATGGCGGTCGGCGTGCCCGAGGCGAGCCGGGCCTTCGGCGAGCATCGAGACCGGCTGTTCGCGATCGCCTACCGCATGCTCGGCCGGGTCGGCGACGCCGAAGACGTGGTGCAGGACGCCTGGCTGCGCTGGTCGGACGTGGACACCTCCGAGGTGGCCGACCCGGAGGCGTACCTGGTGCGGGTGGTGACCCGCCTGGCGATCGACCGGCTGCGCAGCGCCCAGGCGCGGCGCGAGGAGTACGTCGGGCCCTGGCTGCCGGAGCCCGTCGTCACCACGCCCGACATCGCGGAGAAGGTCGCGCTCGCCGACACCGTCTCGACCGCGATGCTGGTGCTCCTGGAATCGCTGTCGCCGCTGGAACGGGCGGTGTTCGTGCTGCGCGAGGCGTTCGGGTACCCGTACGCGGAGATCGCCGAGATGGTCGGGCGCAGCGAGGCGTCGGTGCGCCAGACCGCCCGCCGCGCCCGCGAGCACATCGAGCAGCGGCGCGTCCGGTACGACACCGACCGCACCAGATGGGCCGAGGTGACCCAGCGGTTCCTCGCCGCGGCCGGGGGCGGCGATCTGGCCGGGCTCATGGCCGTGCTCGCGCCCGAGGTGACGCTGATCAGCGACGGCGGCGGCAAGGCGCCCGCGCCGCGCAAGGCCATCGTGGGCGTGGATCTGGTGGCGCGGGCGCTGCTGACCTTCGCCGGCCGCATGCCCGCCGATCCGCGTACGGAGATCGTGGAGCTGAACGGCGGCCCCGGCATCGTGCTCTACTCGGGCACGACGCCGGTCGCCGCGGTCACCCTGTACCTGGTCGGCGGAGCCGTGCACACCATTTACCTGGTCAGCAATCCGGACAAGCTCACCCGGCTGTGACCGGCCGGTTGGACCGTCCCCCGGTGCGCGACAGCGCCCGGGCCGGGATGGTCATCCACCGCGACAGCCGGTAGATCTTGGGCGGGCTGCTCGTCACGGTCTCCTTGTAGATCACCGCCGCCCGTCCCGTGAGGCACCACCGGCCGGGCGAGTCGTCGGGCCGGGTGAACTGGATGACCGCGTCGCGGCGGCCGAGGCTGACGGGCTGGTGGATGTACCCGAACCGGAACGGCCTGGGCTTCTTGCCCCGCAGCCGGCGGGCGATGGTGTCGGCGGCGTGCACGGCGATCGGCAGGCCGCTTTGGCAGGTGCCGTGGATCTCGCCCCAGGACTGCCGGACGGCGGCGGCGTCCCCCACGGCGTACACCGACGGGTGCGACACCGACGCGAGGGTAGCGTCCACCACCACCCGGCCCTTGCCGTCCACCTCCAGGCCCGCCTCCCGGGCCAGCGGCGCGCCCACCACCCCGGCGGTCCACAGCAGCGCGTCCACCGGCATCACCTCGCCGCCGGCCAGCTCCACCGCGTCGGGCAGCACCTTGGTCACCTCCGCCCCGGTGCGCACCCGTACGCCGAGCCGATCCAGCGTGTGCCGCAGGTATCGGCGCGCCTTGTGCCCCATCATCGAGCCCGGCTCGTCGCGGCCGAGCAGCACCACACGCAGCTTCGGGTGGCTCTCGGCGATCTCGGCCGCCGCCTCGACGCCGGTGAGGCCGGAGCCGGCCACCGCGACCGTGCCGCCGCCCCGGCGGGTCAGCTCGGCCAGCCGCTCGGCGAAGCCCTTCGCCGTCTCCGTGCTGTCCAGTGTGTGGGCGTGCGCCTCCACCCCCGGCACGGTGGTGCCGGTGACGCCCCCGACCGCGTACACCAGGTAGTCGTAGCCCAGCAGCCGCTCGCCATCGGGGCTCTCGACGCGTGCCTCGCGCCGCTCCGGATCGATGTGTACGGCCCGGCCGCGTACGAACTCGGCGCCCGTGCCCTTCAGCAGCGCCGGGATCCGGTAGGCGGGCGGCTCCTGGCCGGCCGCGATCTGGTGCAGCCGCAGCCGCTCGGTGAACCGGTCGGCCGGGTTGACCAGGATCACCCGGGCGCCTGCCCGCCGGGTGCGCCGGGCCAGCCGGACCGCGCTCATGACGCCGGTGTAGCCGCCGCCGAGCACGACGATCGTCGGGATCGCGCGTGTCATCTCATCCTCCTCCAGCGGCGCCCCTGATCAGGGCGCCTTCACCCCCACGGACGAGACGAGCGCCCCCGGCGTGAGCCGCCCCAATGTGAGGTGGGCCACATCCGGGTGCGGCGCCTGGAGATAAACCCCAGGAGGGTCTATTGCGGTCACTCTTGAAGAGGGCGCGCACCGGCATGCACGCCCACCTGCGCATACCGCAGGGGGTAGGGGCGGGCTCGCGCCGAATGAACGCGGAAACGTAATGGCGGCTGGCCCGAATATACGGAAACGGTGGAGAGGAAAACATACGCACCCAACGTGCGGGATAGCACCCGCGCGGCTTTAACCAGTCGAAAGGCCGGAGTGGGGGTGGCTCCGCTCTGATCCGGCTGCGATTCTGGGGGACCGAGGATCCGATTCGACACAAGGAGCGTTGAATGCTGGGAACCTTGCTCGCCTTCGCGGTAGCCGTACTCCTCGGATCCATGGTCCCGGGCCCCACCACCGCGGTCCTCATCCGCCAGACGCTGCGCGGCGGGAGGAGAGCGAGCGTGTGGACGCTCGCCGGCAACGAGACCGGGGTGTTCCTCTGGGGGCTGGCCGTGGCGTTCGGGCTGTCGGGGCTGATCGCCGCGTCGCAGCTCGCGTACGACGTGTTGCGGGTGGTCGGCGCGGCGGTGCTGCTCTACCTGGGGGCACAGGCCCTATGGGAGAACCGGCGCCGGAAGTCGGAATCGGCGCCCGAGCCGGCACTCGCGGAAGCGGCAGAGTCCGTGCCGGTGCCCAGTGCCGGCAACGCGTGGCACAACTACCGGATAGGACTGCTGACGATCGTCACGAACCCCAAGTACGCGGTCTTCGCCGTGTCGTTCCTCCCGCAGTTCGTCCCCTCCGACGTGTCGCCTCTCCCGATGTTCGTCCTGCTGTCGGCGCTGTGGGTGATCCTCGACAGCTGCTGGTTCTTGGGGTTCATCTGGTTCATCCACTGGCTGAGGCCCGTCTTCTCCCGATCGCGGGTGCGTGCCTGGCTGGAGCGGACCACCGGCGCGGTGCTGATCGCCCTGGGCCTCAAGCTCGTCACCGAACCGTTCTAGTTCCGCGTGTACGGCCTCAGGCCGGCCGGGCGGCGGGCCGGAGGCCGTCCATCAGGAGGTCGAGCAGGCGACCGGCCTTGACCTCATGCTTCAGCCGCAGGGCCACGCTGAAGATGCCGATGAGCGAGGCGGCGATGTTTCCATCCAGCGCCGCAACGCCGCGGCCGGGGGCATCTCGGCGAGCAGCTCGCGGGCGCCGGTCGTCAGCCGTCGGAGGCGGTGTACGCCGCGAGGAAGCTCGGCGTCCCGGACAGCCGCATCTGCGCCATCGCCGCCCAGATCGACGGCGTGTCGACGGGCGCGGGCGGCACCCCCGCCGACCTGGAAAAGATCGCTCGCCTGGTCGCGGAGGGCCGGATCCGGGTGCCCATCGCGGCGACCTTCCCGATCGAGCAGATCCGCCGCGCGGTCGAGCTCCAGGCCGCCCGGCACGTGCACGGCAAGATCGTCATCGACCTTTAGACCAAGGCCGTCACGACCGCCATCACCGTTCGGGGCCCCCCACCCGCCGAGACCCCGGCTCTCACGCGCACGACCATGCGTCGTCGGCACTCCAGCAGAGCGCAGCCGTCTGATCGTGCGTCTGCCCTCCCTTGTGCGGTTCCAACTTCTTGCAGCAGACTTGTAGTTGCGAATTCTTTGCAATAAGGGAGACCGATGACTCGGTACACGCTGCCTGACTTGCCTTACGACTACGCGGCGTTGGAGCCCGCGATCACCGGCGAGATCCTGGAGCTTCACCATGCGAAGCACCACGCGGCTTATGTGAAGGGGGCCAACGACACCCTCGAACGGCTCGCCGAAGCCCGGGACAAGGGAGAGTTCGGCAATCTGGTCGGGCTGGAGAAGACGTTCGCCTTCAACCTGTCCGGCCACGTCCTGCACTCGATCTTCTGGCAGAACCTCTCGCCGGACGGTGGGGACCGGCCCGACGGCGCGCTGGGCGACGCGATCGACGAGCACTTCGGATCCTTCGAAGCGTTCCGGAAGCAGCTCACCACGGCGACGAGCACCGTGCAGGGCTCGGGCTGGGGCGTCCTGGCGTGGGAGCCGCTCGGCCGCCGGCTGGTGGTCGAGCAGGTGTACGACCACCACGGGAACGTCGGGATGAACACCACGCCACTGCTGGTGTTCGACGCCTGGGAGCACGCCTACTACCTGCAGTACCGCAACGTCCGGCCGGACTACGTCGAGAAGTTGTGGAGCCTGATCAACTGGAACGACGTCAGCGCCCGGTTCGAGGCCGCACGCGGCGCGGCCTGACGAGCGGCCCCGAGCGGGTCCATACATGACCGCGACGGCCTGTGGGTACCCGGGAATCCTTCCGAGCACTGTTCCGACACAGGCCGTCGCTCATGAACCTTACGCCTCACCCGATCGCCCGTAGCGCTCCGGTGCCCTCCTACGTGCCCTTCACTCCGGCACGGAGATCATTTCAACTGGTCAAAGATCACCTTGGCGAGGGCGTCGGCGGCGTCGGGTCGGCCGAGGGTTTTGGCGGCGTCGGACATGCGCCCCCGGAGGCCGGGATCGAAGAGAAGTACGTCGAGTTCGGCCAGGAGCTGCTGAGGGGTCGGGTCGGGTTCGAGTAGAGCGCGAGCGGCTCCGGCGCCGACGAGGTAGCGGGCGTTGCCGCGTTGCTCGTCTCCGGCGGCGGGAACAAGAGGGATGAGAACGGACGGTTTCCCGACCGCGACCAGCTCGGCGACGGTTCCCGCGCCGCTGCGGGACACGACGACGTCGGCGGCGGCATACACATCGGGCAGTTCCTCGCCGACATACGCCGTGGGGTGGTAGCGCTCCCGAATCTCGGCGGGGAGGTTGGCGGCGACCTCGGTGAGACGACCGATCCAGTCACGGCCGCACTGGTGGAGGACCTGGGCACGGGTGAGCAGCGTGGGCAGTATCCGCTCGATCAGGGTGTTGATCTGCCGGCTGCCCTGGGCGCCGCCGGTCACATAGACGAGCGGCAGGCCCGGGGTCAGGCCGTACCTCTCATGCGCCCGGGACGGGTTTCCGTGCAGCAGTTGGGGACGGATGGGGTTGCCCGTGACCACGGCCCGTACGCGCGCCCGCGCAGGGAGGTGGTCGATGGAGGTGGGGTGGGTGAGCGCGACCGTCGTGGCCACACGGGCCAGGATGCGGTTCGCGAGGCCGAGCGAGGTGATCTGCTCGTGCATGACCAGCGGGCGGCCGAGAAGGCGGGCGGCGAGGCCGAGGGGCACGCTGACATACCCTCCCGTCGACAACACCACATCGGGCCGGTAGCGGGCGGCTATGGCGGCCGCCTGCAGAACGCCGATGGGGATCTTGAACAAATCGATCACGTTCTGGCCGAGCTCTCGGAGGCTGGGTGATCGCCTGACTTTGCCCGCGCTGATCGCCTTGAACGGGATGTGATGCTCCGCGGTGATACGTGCTTCCAGACCGTCAGCGGTGCCCACCCACAGCACGTCCATATCGCGGCCCTGGGCCGCGGCGTGCCGGCGGACGGCCATGATGGTCGTGAGCGCGGGGTAGGTGTGTCCGCCGGTTCCGCCTCCGGTGACGAGCATCCGGATCTGCCGCGCGGCTGTCATGCGGTCGTCTCCTCCGTGGGTACGGCAAGGCCGAAGCGCGCACCGGCCTCGCGGATCGTTTAGGAAGTCTTGATCGTCACCCACTGTTCCACGGGTACGGCCATGCTCTGGTGTCCGCTTGCAGTTTGAAGCACCTGTGTTACGCCCGACGACCCCGGCGCAAGCAGCGAGGGCCGCGGGAGCGCCCTGGTGAAAGCGTCCGGATACGCCGCCGCGGGCCGAGAATCCTCACGCAGAGGTAGACAGTCCCCGGCCGGTTACGCGAGAGCCGGCGAATAGCTGACAAACGATCAAAAGGCCAGGTCCCTCATCTTGGGAACTGGCCTTCGAGCTGATGGTCGTGGTGGGGCTATCTGGACTTGAACCAGAGACCTCTTCCTTATCAGGGAAGCGCTCTAACCGACTGAGCTATAGCCCCGCGTTGCGCAACGAACGTTACCGCATCCCGTTTCCGGTGGCGAATCCGTCGTCCCGAACGAGGAAAAGCTTACCGTGTCCGGGCCAGTGGTCGTGCCATCGAGGCGCATCGGTACGGCGGGCCGCTCGCGCGGCCTGCCGTACGGAGTGCGCGAGCGGGATCACTCGGCTTCGCTGAAGGTGACCTCGACACCACCGACGAGGTCGGCGGAGATGTTGTAGATCACGGCGCCGAGGGTGGACAGCGCGGTGATCAGCACGACGTTCAGCGCGCCCAGCAGGGCCGCGTACCCGAGGATGCGGACCGGCTCGAACCAGCTGCCGATGTCGATGGCGCTCGCCTTGCCGCCGGCGCCGCTCGTGGTGAGCTGCGTGACCGTGTTCGTGATCTCGGAGAAGACGCCGAGCGCCGACAGCACGCCGTACAGCACGGCGACGGCCACGAACAGCACGACGAAGCACACCAGCGACACGACGAAGCTGAACTTCATGGCCGACCACGGCTCGATCCTGCGCAGGACCAGGTGGGCCTTGCGCGGCGGGCGCGCGCCGGACTTCTTGTCCTTCTTCGTGTCCTTGGAGGACTCGGCGCGGTCCCCGGCGGGGCCGAAGCTCATGCCGTGCACGGAACCGCCGTCCACAGAGGGCCGGCCGTTGTCCACAGACGTACGGCCGTTGTCCACAGAGGATGTGGACGTACCGAGGCCAGTGGGCCGCGGGTAGTGCGCGGTCGCGCCATCGTCCGACCTGCCGCTGTCGGACGCACCGTCCTTGGCCGGCTGCCGCTTCCACGGCTGATCGTCGGCCGAGGTCCGGATGCGCATGGTGTCGTTGGCCTTCGCCTTGTCGGCGGCGGTCACGTCGTCTCCTTCGGAAGCCACCTTGGCGACGCTACCGCCATCGTGCGCCCGCGTGGTAACGCCGTTGGAAGACGACGCCGGGCGGGCGCCCGTGGGTCTCTTGCCGCCGGGTGTCCGCGGCCCACCGGTGTCACTCATGCCACGCCCTCGCCTGCCGGCTCGGGCGCGCGTCCACGAATCGCGCTGCGCACAGCGATTCGCCCCCTACGCTCGCTCATGCCTCGCCTCCTGCCCCGTTCTCCTCGGTCCCCAACGACTCGGCGTTGCGAGCGAGGGCCACAACGCTGTCACCCTCCGCCAGGTTCATCAGGCGGACACCCATGGTCTGGCGGCCCGACTGCTTGATCTCGCCTGCGCTGGTGCGGATCACCCCGCCTGCAGAGGTGATCGCAAAGATTTCGTCCTCGGGACGTACCATGATGGCTCCGACCAGCTTGCCACGAGAGGCGACGATCTTCGCCGTAAGTACGCCCTTGCCGCCCCGGCCCTGGACCGGGTACTGGCTGGCGGGTGTCCGCTTCGCGTACCCGCCCTCGGTCGCGACCAGAACGTCATCGCCGTCGCTGATGACGTTCATCGCGAGGAGCTCGTCACCGTCCACGAACCTCATGCCGATCACGCCGCTGGTGGCGCGGCCCATCGGGCGCAGCGCCTCGTCCGAGGCGGTGAACCTGATCGACTGCGCGTTCTTGGACACGAGCAGCAGGTCATCACCCTCGGAGACGAGACGGGCGGCGATCACCTCGTCATCTTCCCGGAGGTTGATCGCGATCAGGCCACCGGATCGCGGCGAATCGTACTCGGAAAGCCGCGTCTTCTTCACCAGGCCGCTGCGGGTCGCCAGCACCAGGTACGGCGCCACGTTGTAGTCCCGCAGGTCGAGGATCTCCATCACGTGCTCGTCGGGCTGCATGGCGAGCAGGTTGGCCAGGTGCTGGCCGCGCGCGTCCCGGCCCGCGTCCGGCAGCTCGTACGCCTTGAAGCGGTAGACCCGGCCCTTGTTGGTGAAGGCCAGCAGCCAGTGATGCGTCGTGGTGACGAAGAAGTGCTCGACGATGTCGTCCTGGCGGAGCTGCGCGCCCCTGACCCCCTTGCCGCCGCGCCGCTGCGCGCGGTAGAGGTCGGTGCTCGTCCGCTTCGCGTAACCACCGCGCGTGATCGTGACGACCACGTCCTCCTCGGCGATCAGGTCCTCGATGGACATGTCGCCCTCGTACGCCGTGATCTCGGTCTTCCGCTCGTCGCCGTATCTGGCGACGATCTCCCCGAGCTCGTCCGCCACGAGCCGGCGCTGCCGGGTCTCGGAGGCCAGGATGTCCTGGTAGTCGGCGATCTGCGCCATCAGGGCGTCGTACTCGTCCTGAATCTGCTGCCGTTCCAGCGCGGCCAGCTTGCGCAGCTGCATGTCGAGGATGGCCTGCGCCTGGACCTGGTCGATGTCCAGCAGCGTCATCAGGCCGCCCTGCGCCTCGGCCGCCGACGGCGACTGCCTGATCAGGGTGATGACGTCGTCGAGCCGGTCGAGGGCCTTGAGCAGACCACGCAGGATGTGCGCCCGCTCCTCGGCCTTGCGCAGCAGGAACCGGGTCCGCCGGACCACGACCTCGATCTGGTGCGTGATGTAGTGCCGGACGAACTGGTCGAGCCGCAGCGTCCGCGGCACGCCGTCCACCAGCGCGATCATGTTCGCGCCGAACGTGGTCTGGAGCTGGGTGTGCTTGTAGAGGTTGTTCAGCACGACCTTGGCGACCGCGTCGCGCTTGAGCACGATCACGAGCCGCTGACCGGTGCGCGAGGACGTCTCGTCGCGGACGTCCGCGATACCGGTGATCTTGCCGTCCCTGACCAGCTCGGCGATCGTGAGCGCCAGGTTGTCCGGGTTCACCTGGTACGGCAGGGCCGTGACGACCAGGCACTGCCGGCCCTTGGCGTCCTCCTCGACCTCGACGACGGCCCGCATGATGATGGAGCCGCGGCCGGTGCGGTAGGCGTCCTCGATGCCGCGCCGGCCGACGATCAGCGCGCCGGTGGGGAAGTCGGGACCCTTGATCCGCGCGATCAGCCCGTTGAGCAGCTCCTCGTCGGTGGCCTCGGGGTTGTCCAGCGCCCACTTGATGGCGTCGCCGATCTCCCGGAGGTTGTGCGGCGGGATGTTGGTCGCCATGCCGACCGCGATGCCGGCCGACCCGTTGACCAGCAGGTTCGGGAACCGCGACGGCAGGACGACCGGCTCCTGCGACCGCCCGTCGTAGTTGGGCTGGAAGTCGACGGTCTCCTTGTCGATATCCCGGAGCATCTCCATGGCGATCGGCGCGAGACGGCACTCGGTGTACCGCATCGCGGCGGCCGGGTCGTTGCCCGGCGAGCCGAAGTTGCCCTGGCCGTCGACCAGCGGGTAGCGCAGCGACCACGGCTGCGCGAGTCGTACGACGGTGTCGTAGATCGACGTGTCACCGTGGGGGTGGTAGGAGCCCATCACGTCGCCGACGACGCGGGAGCACTTGAAGTAGCCGCGGTCGGGCCGGTAGCCGCCGTCGAACATCGCGTACAGCACACGGCGGTGGACGGGCTTGAGACCGTCGCGTACGTCGGGCAGCGCGCGGGACACGATGACGGACATCGCGTAGTCCATGTAGCTGCGCTGCATCTCGGCCTGGATGTCGACCGGCTCGATGCGATCGGCGGGAGGCCCAGGCGGCGTGTTCACTTCCGTCACGAAAAGTCCTTCTGGTAGGCCACGCTGCTCAGACGTCGAGGAACCGGACGTCGCGGGCGTTGGTGATGATGAAGTTCCTGCGGGCCTCGACGTCCTCACCCATCAGCACGCTGAACAGGTCGTCCGCCTGGGCGGCGTCGTCGAGGGTGACCTGACGCAGGATCCGGGTTTCGGGGTTCATCGTGGTCTCCCACAGCTGGTTGGCGTTCATCTCGCCCAGACCCTTGAACCGCTGCACGCCGTCGTGGAGCCGGGGGTCGCGCTTGCCCCGGGCGATGCCGTCCTCGATGATCGCGTCCCGCTCCCGGTCGGAGTACGCGTACGACGCGTCCTCACCCTTGCGGTCCCACTTGATCTTGTAGAGCGGCGGCTGGGACAGGTAGACGTGCCCGGCCTCGATCAGCGGGCGCATGAAACGGAACAGCAGCGTCAGCAGCAGGGTGGTGATGTGCTGGCCGTCCACGTCGGCGTCCGCCATCAGGATCAGCTTGTGGTAGCGCAGCTTCGAGATGTCGAACTCGTCGTGCACACCCGTGCCGAGGGCCGTGATGAGCGCCTGGACCTCGTTGTTCTTGAGGACCTTGTCGATTCTGGCCTTCTCGACGTTCAGGATCTTGCCGCGGAGCGGGAGGATCGCCTGGTACTTGGAGTCGCGCCCGCCCTTGGCCGAGCCGCCGGCCGAGTCGCCCTCGACGATGAACAGCTCGCACTTCTCCGGCTCCGACCACTGGCAGTCGGCCAGCTTGCCGGGCAGGCCGCTGCCGCTCTCCAGGAGGGACTTGCGGCGGGTGAGGTCGCGGGCCTGCCGGGCCGCGATACGGGCGCGGGCCGCCTGGAGCGACTTGTTGATAATCTCCTTGGCCTCGCCCGGGTTGCGCTCGAACCAGTCGCGCAGGTGGTCGTTGCAGGCCTTCTGGACGAACGACTTCGCCTCGGTGTTGCCCAGCTTGGTCTTGGTCTGGCCCTCGAACTGCGGATCGGCCAGCTTCACCGAGATGATCGCGGCCAGGCCCTCGCGGACGTCGTCACCGGTGAGGTTGTCGTCCTTGCCTTCCTTGAGGAACTTCTGCTCGCGCGCGTAGCGGTTGACGATGCTGGTGAGCGCCGCGCGGAAGCCCTCCTCGTGGGTCCCGCCCTCCGCCGTGTTGATCGTGTTGGCGAACGTGTAGACCGACTCGCTGTAGGAGGCGTTCCACTGCATGGCGATCTCGACGGAGATGCCGTCGCCGTGCTCCTCGAAGTAGATCACCGAGTTGTGGATCGGCTCCTTCTTGGAGTTCAGGTGCTTGACGAAGTCGGACAGGCCGCCCTCGTAGTAGTACGAGACCACCTTGGGCTCGCCGTCGATGGCGTGGTCGGGCCGTTCGTCGGTCAGGGTGATCCTCAGGCCCTTGTTGAGGAAGGCCATCTCCTGGAAGCGGCGCGCCAGCGTCTCGAAGTTCCAGGTGGTCGTCTCGAAGATGGCCGGGTCGGGCCAGAAAGTGATCGTCGTGCCGTGCTCGTCGCTCGGCTCGCCCTTCTCCAGCGGCCCCGTGGGCTTGGCCATCACGTACTGCTGGCGCCACACGTGGCCGTCGGTGCGGACCTCCACCTCAAGGCGGGTCGACAACGCGTTCACCACGGAGGCGCCCACGCCGTGGAGGCCGCCGGAGACGGCGTACGACTTGCTGTCGAACTTGCCACCGGCGTGCAGAACGGTGAAAACGACCTCGACGGCGGGCCTGCCCTCGGCGGGGACGATGCCGACGGGGATGCCTCGTCCGTGGTCGAGCACGCGCACGCCGCCGTCGGCGAGCAGGGTGACCTCGATCAGGTCGTTGTAGCCGGCCAGCGCCTCGTCGACCGCGTTGTCCACAATCTCGTAGACGAGGTGGTGCAATCCGCGCTCGCCGGTGGAACCGATGTACATGCCGGGGCGCTTACGGACTGCTTCCAGCCCTTCGAGAACGGTGATAGAGCTAGCGTCGTAGGACAAGTGCGAAATCCTCCTGCCGCGGACACGCGGCGGGTGGCACCGTGGATTGGCTGCCCCTGCCGTGCCCGTCACCGTCGTGAGTGCCCCGATGCGCCCACCCAGGGGATGTCGGCCCATGGGACCGGGGTGACGCAAACCGGACGTGTCCTTGAGTCCGTTTGCATTCTACCGGTCCGCCGGACATCAGGTGGCATTCACGGGCCTGTGAGGCCCTGTCGCTTGACGATCATGGTTTTGAGCACCCCCCACACGGAACGGGGGTCGGAGCCTCAGGCGCGATTTTGGGCCGGTTCGAGGTCCCCTCGGGGGCGTTCCGAGCCCGCGGCGGGCCGATTCGGACACCCCGGGAGCGGTTTTCGATCACGGCGCACCGGTTCGGGATCGGCGCGTGGGTAATGCGCGGCGTTGCGGGTGTGATGCGGGATTCGGCGTGGACCGGCTCCGGCTCTCCGGGGCCGGTTCGGGCTCCCACGGAAAGCGGGCCGGTTCGGACTCGATCGGGAAGCGGGGGCCACTTCAGGCTCATCCGGGGAGCAGACCGGTTCGGGCTCCCCGGGGAGGACTCCCCGGGAATCGGGCCGGTCCGGACTCCCGGGGGAGCGGGCCGAGGTCACGACGAGTGCCCCCATGCGCCGCTTCGCGCTCAGCCGTACGTGTCGCGCGGGCCGCGGCTGCCTCGAACGCGCAGGCCGCCCTCCGGGCGGTGACCGGCGCCGGGGCCGTGCACCTTCACGCGGGTCACCGTGCCGTCGCCGAGCTCCTCGTTCAGCCGCCTGACCAGGGCGGACGCGAGGAGCCTGACCTGGGTCGCCCAGGCGGTCGAGTCGGCGGCCACCACCACTTCGCCGTCTTCGAAGCTCTCCGGCTTGGTGTGGGCGGCCAGTTCCGGGCCGACGATCTCCGCCCAGCGGCCGAACACACCGCCCACGGCGGCGGGCCGCTCCCATCCCCGGGCGGCGAGCAGGTCCCGGATCGCCCGGCCGAACGGCAGCGGATCACCGGAGTCCCGCCGTGGGGCGCCCGGGCCGGAGCGGCGGCGCGGCTCGGCGCGCGGGAGCTGCCCCCGTTTCAGCGCGTCGGCCTTCGCCTGGGCCAGCTTCTCCCGTGCCAGCGCGGCGCCCCGCGCGGCCGCGCCCTGCGGCGACTGTCCACCGCCTGTGGATATCTCATCGGACACGGGTCACGCTCCCTTCCGTCACGTCGAACCGGGCACCGGTCAGCTCGGGCGGCACGTCGTCCGGCACCGCCGCCGTGATGAGCACCTGCTCGGCCGGGGCGACGATCTCGGTGAGCCGTCTGCGCCGCTGCCCGTCCAGCTCGGCGAAGACGTCGTCGAGGATCAGCACGGGATCGCCGCCGTCGGCTCTCAGCAGGTCGTATGCGGCCAGCCGCAGCGCGAGCGCGAACGACCACGACTCGCCGTGGCTCGCGTAGCCCCGGGCCGGCAGCTCGCCCAGACGCAGCAGCAGGTCGTCGCGGTGCGGGCCGACGAGGGTCACACCGCGTTCGAGCTCCGCCTGGCGCGCCTGCGCGAGGCCGGCCCGCAGGTGCTCGGTCAGCAGTTCCCGGTTTGTCCCCAGGGTGGCGATATCTGTGGATAACCCCGACGGCCGGTATTCGAGATCGGCCAGTCCGGACGACGGGGCGAGAGTGGCGTACGCCTTCGCCACGAGCGGACGCAGCGCGTCCACCAGGCGCAGCCGCCCCGCCAGCAGTTCCGCGCCGTGGTGCACCAGGTGGGTGTCCCAGACGTCGAGCGTGCTCATGACGTCGCCCGCGCCGGCGGCGGCGAAGGCCGCGTCGTCCTCCTGCCTGCGGCCGCCGCGCCGCCGCCCCGCCCGGGTCGCCGCGGCCGTACGCAGGAGCGCGTTGCGCTGCTTGAGCACCCGCTCGTAGTCGGCGCGCACGCCCGCGAACCTCGGGGCGCGGGCGACGAGCAGCTCGTCCATGAAGCGGCGGCGCTCGGACGGGTCGCCCTTCACCAGGGCGAGGTCCTCCGGGGCGAACAGCACGGTCCGCAGCAGTCCGAGGGCGTCGCGCGCCCGGGGGACCGGCGAGCGGTTCACCCTGGCGCGGTTGGCCCGGCCCGGGTTGATCTCCACCTCGATCAGCGCCCGGCGGTCGTCCCTGATCACCGCCGCGCGTACGATCGCCCGCTGCGCGCCGTGCCGTACGAGCGGGGCGTCGGTGGCCACGCGGTGGCTCGAATGGGTCGCCAGATAGCCCAGCGCCTCGACCAGGTTGGTCTTGCCCTGCCCGTTCGCGCCGACGAAAGCCGTCGCTCCCGGGTCGAGCGCGAGTTCGACCTCCGGGTACGACCGGAAGTCGGTGAGGGACAGGCTCGCCACGTGCACGCCCGCAAGGCTAGTGGCGGTGCCCGGTCTTCGTGTCCCGGCCACGGCGCGCTGTGGAAAAGCGGCGCCTTGTGGAGAAGCGGGTGGATGCGGGCGATTGTTCGTCCACAGCCTGTGGAAAGAACGGCGCCGTGCCCGTCCGGCCGGGCGAGTCCTCCGCGTAGCCCTTGAGCGGCGTGCATGGCAGTGCACCCGCCCACCCC
>JADGHC010000568.1 GCA_019689655.1 Microbispora sp. | reverse complement strand
CCGGGGCGCGCCCGGGGGGGGGGGCGCCGGGGGGCGGCCCGGCGGCGCCGGCGGGGGCGGCACGGCGATGCCTGGCTAGAACTGCAGCTCGGCCCAGTCGATGGTGATGGGGATCGGGTTGCTCACGACGGGAGCCTCACCGGGCTCGTCCTGCCCTTCCGGAGCACCGGCCCGGCGGGCACACTCCGGGCCGGGTCAGGGCAGGCGGTTGGACAGGACGAGCGTGGCGGCGGAGGCGAACATGCCGCCGTTGCCGAGGACGACGCTGACTTCGACGCCGGGCACCTGCGCCGCCGCCTCGCCGCGCAGCTGCCGTACGGACTCCTGGATGGCGAACATGCCGTACATGCCGGTGTGGGTGTAGGACAGCCCGCCGCCGTTGGTGTTGAGCGGCAGCCGGCCGCCGGGGGAGGTGTGGCCCTCGGCGATGAACGGCCCGGCCTCGCCGCGCTTGACGAAACCGAGGTCCTCCAGCCCGTAGATCGGCACGTGCGCGAACGCGTCGTAGATCATGAGGTGGCCGACGTCGTCGTGCGAGATGCCCGCCTCGGCGAACGCGGCCGCGCCGGAGCGGCGGAATCCGGCGGAGGTGGTGAAGTCCGCCATCTGGGAGATGATCGGGGACTCGGCCGACTCGCCGGACCCCAGCAGGTACACCGGCGACCTGCGGGCGCGCTCCTCGGTGGTCACGATCAGCGCGCCGCCGCCGTCGGTGACGAGGCAGCACTCCAGCAGATGGAAGGGGTAGGCGATCATCCGGGAGGCGAGCACGTCGTCCACGGTGATCAGGTCCCGGTACATGGCCCGGGGATTGAGGTGCGCCCAGCGGCGCTGCGCGACCGCCACCTCCGCGAGCTGCTCGTGCGTGAGCCCGGTCTCCTTCATGTAGCGCAGCGCCGTCAGCGTGAACATGGTGGGCGGGCCGAGCACGCCGTACGGCAGCTCGAACTGGCCGATCAGCGAGTCGGGCGCGGGGGCCTGCCGGGGCGCGCCGACCCGCGACCGCCCGGACTCGCCGTGGGTGATGAGCACGGTGGTGCACAGCCCGGCGCGGATGGCCGCCGCCGCGTGCCGTACGTGGAAGAGGAAGGACGAGCCGCCGACACCGGTGCCGTCGAGCCAGGCGGGGGCGATGCCGAGCGCGTGGGCGATCTGGATCGGGCCGGGCATGCCGACGGTTGCGACGCCGTCGATGTCGTCTTTGGTCATCCCGGCGTCGGCGAGCGCGTTGCGCGCCGCCTGGAGGTGGAGCTGCGTGGTGGACATGTGGGGGAGCTTGCCGAGCTCGTCGGTCTCGGCCGCGCCCGCGATGACGATGTTCATCCGGCGGTTCATTCGGCGGCACTCCCGGCGGGCGCGAAGAGGGGGACGTGCACGTCGCCGCGCCGCTCGAAGACGACGCGCAGCTCCATGTCCAGGGGCAGGTTCTCCGGGGTGATCTCGACGCCGACGATGTTGGTCATCATCCGCACGCCCTCCTCCAGCTCGACGACCGCGATGGCGTACGGCCCGTCCTCCTCGAAGCCGGGAGCCGGGCGGTGGTTGATCACGTACGAGTAGAGCGTGGCCCTGCCGCTGGCCGTGACCCAGGCGACGTCGCCGGAGCCGCAGTGCGGGCAGGCGGGCCGTGGATAGAAGTAGTGCCGCGAGCAGGCGCGGCAGCGCTGGATCCGCAGCCGTCCCTCCGCTGTGCCGTCCCAGAACGGCTGGGTCTCCGGCGTCGGTTTCGGAACGGGCTTGTGCGATGCGGTCATCGTTCTCCTACAACGCGGAGGAAATCCTAGAGTTGAATTCTAGAACTTAAATCCAGGTTTTGGCGAGACCGGTCAGGGGCTCGGGACGCCGTTGCCGCGCCGGCCCCGGCCCGCCAGCAGGTCCTCGATGGACGGCACCGGTTCGGGGGCGCGCGGGCCCGGCTGGGCGAGCTGGATCAGCACGCCGTGGGCCTCCTTCGGGTGGAGGAAGACCTCGCGCCAGCGGGGATCGGCGAGATTGAGGCCGAACAGCCGGTAGCCCCGCCGCCGCAGTGCCGCCACGGCGGCCTCGATGTCGGCGACGTGGAAGTTGAGGTGGTGCACCCCGCCTCTGCCGCGGGTGAGGTCGAAGAAGCTGTCGAAGAACGAGGATCCGGCCAGCGGCTCCATCAGCTCGATCTTGCTTCCGTTGGGATAGCGGAGCTGGAGCGTCCGGTAGCCGTTCACCACGTTGTCGCCCCCGCCGAGGTAGACACCGCCCAGCAGGTCCCGGTAGATCGGCAGCAAGTCCCTGATGCGCGGTGCGGCGACGGCCGTGTGATCGAAGGTCGCGTCCAGTCCGGCCAGTTCCCCGGCGATGTCCACCCGTCCTCCTTTTGATCGAAATCCTAGAATTCGATTCTAATCATGGGATGCGGAGAGACACATGCTCACGGCCCCTTGACTCGGGCCGTGAGAGGGCGGAGCATTCGTGAAAATGAATTCTAGAGCTAGCTTCTAGAACTCGACCCGGGACGGGGGCTGACGAGAAAGGCAAGTCGATGGGCCTGTCCTACGTACGCGAGCTCGGCGAGTACCCCACCGGTGCTCGTCGCATGAAGATCCTCACGATGGCCGTGCTGGCCGTGCTGATCGGCTCTTATGAGGCGCAGATCGCCCCCGTGGTCCCGCTGCTCCTCAAGGACCTCGACATGTCCCTCGCGACGTACGGCGCGGTGTCCGCGGCGGCGGCGGTCGCCGGGGCCGTGGCGTCGATGATCGGCGGCCGGCTCACCGACCGGCTCGGCCGGGTGCGCCTGCTGGTCCCGCTGATGCTGCTGACCGCCCTGTGCTGCTTCGCCATGACGCTCGTGCACAGCTCGCGGGACCTGCTGATCGCCAGGATCGTGCTGTCCTTCGTCGACGGAGTGGCGATGGCGAGCACGGCGCCGCTGGTCCGCGACTTCTCACCGCGTCTCGGCCGGGCTCAGGCCTTCGGGTTCTGGACCTGGGGCCCGGTGGGGGCCAACTTCCTGGCCGCCGCCGTGGCGGGCTGGACGCTGCCGATCTTCGACGACTCCTGGCGGTCGCAGTTCGTCATCATGGGCTGCTTCTCGCTGGTCGTCTCGATCGTCATCGCCCTCAACATCGCCGACCTGTCGCCCGAGCTGCGCGCGCGGATCCAGCACACCGAGCACCAGGCCAGGCACGTCGTCGACCTGAACCGGCCGGCCAAGATGTCCACGCTGTTCTCCCGGCCCAACATCTGGGCCCACGTGATCGGCATCTCGCTGTGGCTGGTGCTCTACATCACGCTCACGCTCTTCGGCCAGACCATGCTGGTCGGCGCCCTGGGCATCACGACCGCCGAGGCGTCCACGATCATGGCGTGCTTCTGGAGCCTCAACCTGATCACCCTGATCGTCGCCGGCCGCGTCTCCGACCGCACCCAGCTCCGTAAGCCGATCTCGCTGGCCGGCACCGTCGCGGCCGTGCTGGTCACCGCCTACCTGGCGTACCTCCTCGGCGGCGGGGGCGTCTCCGGCGGCCTGCTCATGGTCGTCGGCGCGCTGCTCGGCGGCACGCTCGGCGTGGCGTACGCGCCCTGGATGGCCAACTACTCCGAGGACGCCGAGGACGTCGACCCGCGCCTGCAGGGCACGGCCTGGGGCCTGTTCGGCTTCCTCACCAAGGCGATCGCCGTGGTCGGGCTGCTGGTCATCCCGCACGTGGTCGAGGCCACGAGCTGGCAGACCTGGCTGGTGGTCTCCCTGGTGTGCCTGGCGCTGTTCGCGCCCGCCGTCTTCCTGTTCCACGGCCCCTGGCGGCGGGCCCGCGCCCGGGCCGTGAACGGCCCGGGGGCCGGGATCGCGGTGGCCGAGTAGGCCCGTTTCGAGTAGGGCCGTTTCGAGTAGGGCCGTTTCCGGGAATCAGCCCGGCGGGTAGCCGCCCAGGCCCTTGCCGAGCAGGTCGAAGACCCGCTCGACGTCGGCGCGGTGGGCGCGCCCGATCTCCTCGTCGGACCCGCCCTCCCGGACC
>JADGHC010000567.1 GCA_019689655.1 Microbispora sp. | reverse complement strand
CAAAGGGCTTTGCGCCGGTGACCCATCATGCCGCCGACATGGAGGCGTCGGGCCGGCGCCGCTCCCGGCCGGGGTTTCTGCGTACAGACGGCTAGGGACCGGGTTTCGTCCAGGTCAGGGAGTAGCGGCGCAGCACGTGCCGCCGGTAGCGCACGCCCGGCAGCAGGCGGCGTGCCGCGGCCCGCACCTCCCCGTAGCTCATCCGCGGAGCGGCCACCGGCATCCCCTCGGGCTCCCGGGCGCGGCGCAGCAGCTTGACGATCCGTACGATCGGTGCGGCGGCGATCGTCGCCGCCCACTCCGCGGGGGACGCCTCTCGGGCCAGGCCGACCACCACCAGCGTGCCGCCGGGACGCAGCAGGTCGCGCATCCGGGTGAGGGCCGCCTCGAAATCCATGTGGTGGATCGCCGACACCGAGCAGACGAAGTCGTACGCCTCGGCGGGCAGAACCGTCGTGAGGAAGTCGCCCTCGACGAAGGTGAGCTCCGGCCGGCCGGCGGACAGCTCGCGGGCCCGCGCGATCATCTCCGGCGAGCGGTCGACGCCGGTGACGCGCTTGGCCCGGGCGGTCAGCTTGCGCGCGAGCAGGCCGTCCCCGCAGCCGACGTCCAGCGCGTCGCCGCAGTCCTCCGGCACGGCCCGCAGGATGCCCGGATGCCGGGCGACGTTGGTGTTCCAGTACGGATCAGGGCCGGTCCGGCGCATCGGGCCATCGTAGCTTCACAGATCGAGCGTCAGGACGAAGTCCCGGAAGCGGGCGGCGGGGGCGGCCTGGGCGTGGTCGGTACGCCAGGTGAGGCCGATGGTGCGGCGGGCGGCCTGCGCCGCGATCCTGACGCCCGCCGTGCCGGACTGGCCGGCGAAGGGCTCCGGGACGATCGCCACGCCGAGCCCGGCCGCGACCAGGCCCTCGATGGTCGCGAGGTCCTGGCTCTCGAAGGAGATCGCCGGGGACACCCCGGCGTCGCGCAGCAGCGCGTCGACCAGGGCGCGGAAGCCGAACCCGGCCGGCGTCGTGACGAGCTCCTCGTCCGCCAGCTCCCGCAGATCCACCTCCTCCCGGTCACGCAGCCGGTGGCTCGGCGGCACGACGAGCACCAGCCGCTCCTCCTGCAGCGGGTGCCAGCCGAAGTCCCCGGACGGGCGTGGGGAGGTGATCGCGAGGTCGGCGGCCCCGGTGCGCAGATCCCGCACGATCTCGTGCGCCGGTTCCTGGCGCAGCAGGATCCGCATCCGGGGCGCGTGCTCGTGGAAGGCGCGCAGCAGCCGCGGGACGAGCGAGGTGGCGATGGAGTCGAGGAAGGCCAGACGCACCACGCCGGTGTCCGGGTCGAGCAGGCTCCGGAGGTCGGCGAGCAGCTGCTCGTAGCGCGTCGTGAGGTCGCGCGCGGCCGCCACCACGAGCCTCCCGTTGGGGGTCAGGTGGACCCCGTCCGGCGCGCGTTCGAACACCCGGGTGCCCAGCTCGGCCTCCACGCGGGCGAGGGCGCGCGAGAGCGTCGGCTGGCTGGTGCGGAGGATGGCGGCGGTGTCGGTCACGTGCTGATGATCGGCGAGGGCGACCAGCCAGGCCAGATCCCGGAGCAGCATGCCCGCCATCATACGCATCACGCATCGAAAGCCGACTTTTGTCGCATTGGACGCATGGAGCCAGAAAGCGCACAGTCATTCGGGTGACCGCTATCATCGAGCCCTCCGCCGTGGAAGGACACCTGCCGGGGAGCACCGGATACCGGCGGGTCGTCGTCGCGCTGTTCGCCGCCGGAGTGGCGACCTTCGCGCTGCTCTACAGCACCCAGGCGATCCTGCCCGAGCTCGCCGCGCAGTTCCGGGTGTCCACCGCGCAGAGCACGCTGAGCGTGTCGCTCACCACGCTCGGGCTCGGCGTCGCGCTGCTGGTGGCCGGTCCGCTGTCCGACGTCGCCGGACGCACCCGGCTGATCCACCTGTCGCTGACGGCCTCCGCCGTCGTCGCGGCGGCCTGCGCGCTCGCGCCCGGCTGGCCGGCACTGCTGATCCTGCGGCTGCTGCAGGGCGTCACCCTGGCCGGGCTCCCCGCCGTCGCCACCGCCTACTTGCGCGAGGAACTGCACCCGTCCACCCACGCCCGTGCCGCCGGTCTGTACGTCGGCGGCACCGCGCTGGGCGGGATGGCCGGCCGTCTTCTGACCGGCGGGGTCGCCCAGGCCGCCGGCTGGCGCTGGGCTCTGGGGGCCGCCGCCGCGCTCGGCCTGCTGTGCGCCCTGACCGTACGCGTGCTGCTTCCGGCGTCCCGGCGTTTCACCCCCGCCCCCGCGGGTGTCCGCGCGCTGCTGCGCGGGAGCCTGCGGGCGCTGTCGGACCGCGGACTGCTCGCGCTGTACGGCATCGGCGGCTGCTCGATGGGGGCCCTGGTCGCGGTGTTCAACGCCCTGGGTTTCCGGCTCGCGGCCGCGCCGTACCACCTCGGCGTCGGCGCCGCCGGCCTGATGTTCCTCGTCTATCCCGTCGGAAGCGTCAGCTCCGCGGTGTTCGGCCGGCTGGCCGACGCCCGCGGCCGCCGTACGGTGACGCCGCTGGGCTGCCTGCTGGCCGTCGCCGGCGCCCTGGTCACGCTGCCGTCCCCGCTGCCGGTCGTGGTCGCCGGGCTCGCCCTCTTCACCGCCGGGTTCTTCGCCGTCCACGGAGTGGCCAGCGGCTGGGTCCCTGCCCGGGCGTACGCGGGCGGGGTGTCCACGGGCCAGGCCGCCTCGCTCTACCTGTTCACCTACTACCTCGGCTCCTCGGTCTTCGGCAGCCTCGCGGGCCGCGCCTGGACGGCCGCCGGATGGCCGGGCGTGGTCGCCCTCGCCGTGCTCCTGCTCGCCGCCACCGGTGCTCTCACGTTGCTGCTGCGCCGTACCCCCACCCTGGGGAAATGACTGAATGTCGGTGGCCGTCTCTACGCTCACCGCTCATGAACGACGATCAACGGCAGACCGTACGCCTGCAGGTCGAAGTGGCGGACTGCGGCATCGCCTACCTGGCGGACGACGAATACCGCGAAGGCATGGACACACCGGCCCAGTCCGCCGGGATCATCGAGGTCGAGGAGCACTGTGTCACCCTGTACATCACCCACCAGTGGGGACCGGCCGACTTCACGGTGACGATCGCCGACCGGGACCCGGGGCCGGACCGCGAGGGTTATGAGGACATCGTGGAGGTCGGCTACGTGTCCGGGACGGGCCGATTGGTGATGACCGGCTTCAGCTTCGACGAGCATGTCCTCAGCCCGCTGCCCGCTCTTCCGGCAGGGCCGGGGGCCTATCGCATCCGGTATCACGTCAAGGGCATGGACACCGAGGGCACCGAGGATGCCACCGACGACCACTACCTTCAGATCTGGCCCGCGCCCCTTGCCGACCCCGCCGTCGTCAAGGCCACGACCGACGCGTACGAGTACTTCCGCGACCCGGAGAAATACCACAGAAGCCACGGATGACGCGCCCGCCGTGCATCAGCCCGCGGCGGAACACCGGCCGGGCCCCGGCCGTGCCTGAACTCTCCCGGACCTGCCTTCGCCCGCCGCCCCCGTGACGTCGAGGAAAGCCCCTCGCCCTGCTGAGCGGGCGGTTACCGGCAGACAGGGCGGAACGCGACCAGAGGTCGCACCGGCGGCGGAGCACTGGCAGACCCTCATCGAGGAGCCCGGCGAAGACCCCGAATTCCGCAGCTATACGCAGCTCTACGCCGAGACACGCCCCTGGCGGCCGGGAGTCATCGACACCCTGCTACGGGCGGTCGCGGACGATGAAATCGGCGGTGTGATCCTCGGCCCCTCCGACCTTCGCTGGCTCTATCACCCATACGACGGCGGCGCCGATGTGATATTGCCCACGCGCGGCGAACGCGATGCGCTCAAGGAGCGCCACCCTGCCTGGCTATCTCCGCACCCATCAGGTCTGTAGGGGACCTTTGTCACGTGGATGACGCGTGGAGAGGTGGTCCGCGTACTCGGCCTGCGCCTGCTCC
>JADGHC010000566.1 GCA_019689655.1 Microbispora sp. | reverse complement strand
GGGAGGCGACCTCCGAGGAGGAGCGGGCGCGGCTGCGGCACGAGATCGAGGCGGTCGCCCGCGACCTCGGCGCACGCGGCCAGGTGGCGCCTCCGCCGCCGTGGATCACCGTGCCGCCCCAGGCGCCGACCGTCGGCAAGTGGGAGCTGGCGCGTAGGCTCAGCAACATCTCCGGTTGGGAACCGCCCGACGACGAGGACGACAAGGACCACAAGGACGACCAGATCGTCCCCGAGCCCGGGAGCACCGGGCAGCAGCCACAGGTGAGGAGCGTGTGATGCCGTACCCGATCGCCAGGAGCAGGGACGAGGCGCACCTCTACCTCGACCTGAACCCCTGCGCCTGCGGCTCGGTCGACACCGACTGGGACCACGGCCTGGTGAGCGTCGAGGGGGAGCTGGTCAGCTACTACGAGGGGCGGTGCGCGGCGTGCGGCACCGAGCGCCGATACCTGTTCGGGCTGCCGCGGCGGGAGGTGACCCCCACGGGCTTTCCGACGTTCGGCGGCCCGGAGCCGTCCGAGCTGCTGGACGCCGGCGAGTGGATGTGGGTGGCCGACCTGACGGCGGGCTCCGTACCGGAGGGCGGGGAGCGGCAGGCGCTGTCCATCGCGCGGGCGGCGGTCGAAGAGGTGATCAAATTCGTCCCGCCGGGGGAGGACGAGGTGCCGGAGGACGCGTTCTGGTCGGAGCGGGGACGCGCCGTGCGCGCCGCCGAGCCGGGGCGGTTCCGCCTCGACCGGCTGCTCGTCGTCCGCGACACCTACCGTGAGCTGTCCGGGGCCTGAAGGTGGCCGAGATGGAGCCGGAGGTGCCGGTCAAGCACGCCCGGACGGTGGCGGAGGCCCGGCTGTATCTCGCGCTGACCGTGGACGACGCCGGTCAGGAGGAGCCGCCGGTCGAGGGCCCGGAGGGGTGGACGGTCCGGTCCGGCGGCGTCGAGGTGTTCGTGCCGTACGCGAGCGAGGCGGAGGCGAGGCACGAGGGGGAGCGTTTCGGCGTCGGCCGGTCCGAGCTGCTCGACCCCGGCCAGTGGCGGCTCGCCGGTGCGGGGTACGCGCGCCGTGCGCTCGCCGACGACTTCGAATACACCGAGGAGCCGGGGGACGAGAACCTCTTCCGGCGGGTGGTGAGCGGCTGGGAGACGGCCAGGGACGCGGTCGGGGAGGCGCTCAAGTTCATCCCGCCGGGCGAGGACGAGGTGCCCGCGGAGGCGTTCTGGACCGAGGAGGGCCGGGCCGCCCGCGAGGCGGAGCCCGATTCCTTCCGGCGTGCCCGGCTGATCGACGACATGGCGTTCTACCAGCAGAACCTGGACGACTTCCGCCGCCTCAACGGCTGACCTACTTCTCGAGGGGCACGGGCTTTCGGGCGTCGGCCGGGTCGAGCGCCGGGCCCTCGGGGATGAGGTGCAGCAGGTTCGCGGGCACCGGTGTGGCGTCGGCGACGTCATAACCGAGCTTCGGCAGCAGGTCGGCCGACGCGATGGCGAACCTGCGGCCCTGGTCGGTCACCAGGTAGTAGTTCGTGATCGACCCGAGCTGCCCCTCGCCCGGCAGCAGCCCGGCGATCGCCGCCGATCCCGGCGGCAGCAGCACCTGGTCGAAGGTGTCCTGGTCGCCGGGGGACCTGGGCGTGGGGATCGTGATCGACGTGCCGACGGTCAGCGTCGCCCGCGTCGAACCGCTGCCGGTGCCCGCGTAGACGGCGCACAGCGGCGTCGTGGAGGCGGGGGACACCACCGCGGGCAGCGTCTCCGGCAGCCCGCCGCCCAGCACGTTCTGCTTCGAGAGCGCGGAGTTGGCCGTGGCCGCGTCGATGGTTATCGGCCGGCGCGGGCGCTTGCCGTACGCCGCCTTGATGCCCGGGTCGGCCAGCAGCAGGGTGGCCTGGGTGAGGGTGATCGGCGCGAGGCCGTCGGACAGCAGGACGTACCAGCGGGCCGGGGCGCCGCCGAGGCCCGGCACGGTGAAGACCTGCCCGACCGCCGCCGTGACCTTGCCGTCGGGCCCCTTGACCTTCCTCCCCAGGTGGGCGACCTTGGGGCCGCTGAAGGGGGGTCCTTCGGGGATGGCGTTGAGCCAGGTCGCCGGCACCTTCCTGGGCTGGGCGTTCAGGGCGCTCACCGCACTGGAGCTCGCCCGCATCCGCCGGTCGCCCCACACGACCCACGTCTGCCGGCCGTCGTCCACGACCATGGCGCCGCCGCCGAGCGGCCTGCCGCCGACGTTCATGCCCCCGATCAGCGTGACGTACGGCCGCGGCGTGCCGGTCGCGTCGGGCCCGTCCACCACGCACACCGACCACGGCCCGTGCACCAGCTTGTCCTTGGCCGGCAGCGAGTCGGGGGCGCCGGGAATGCCGACGAGCGGCCCGCGCGGCAGCTCGGCGAGCGAGGCGGCGGACACGTCGCGCACGGTCACGTCGGCGGTGTCGAGCAGCAGCCGGGCGGAGACGTAGTTCGCGACGGGAAGCAGCACGCGCTCCTGCTGGCTGTAGACGTACGTCGCGCCGGTGTCCTGCTCGACGAGGAGCTGGCCGGGCTCGGTGAGCTTGGTGGCGCCGCCGGGCTTGATCAGGCCCCAGATGCCGAAGACCGCGAGCAGCAGCACCGACAGCAGGACCCCGCAGAACGCGGCCAGGGTCTGCCGCCGCATCGGCGACTCCGCCACGTCGGGCTCTCCCTGCAGCAGGGCCTGGCCCAGGCGCTGCTGCATCAGCCGGTATGCCTGGTAGAGGTCCTTCCGGGTCTGCACGTCACCTCTCCCCGTCAAAGGGCATGGATGCCAGCATATTGACCCGCGGCCGTCGTCGTGATCTCCGTCTCCCCGGTTCGCCGTCAGATCCCGCGCGACCTGCTCCCGCCGCGGCTATTGATGTGGCCGGATCGGCGTCGTGCCGTGCGGGCCACATCTGCGCGATCGGAAGCCGGGGCAGGGCAGCGGGATCTCGAACACGGCGAGGCCGAGCCGCCGGGCCAGGGGCGTGTGCCGCGCCCGCCCGCAGCGCGCCACGAGGTCGGTGCGCGCGGCCGCCGTCGTCGTCCTGCTTTATCCCGCCGGAGGACGTATTTCCGGACGCAAGGAAAAGAGGGAATAGAGCGGCAGAAAACGCGTATTCTTCCAGCTCTTGATATAGCCACTCGGCATAAGGGGGTTTACAAGATTGACAAAGGATTTACGGTGAGGGCGGCCCCTTTGTCGATGAAGGAGTGACTGGATGAGTAACAGCTTGCTCGGCGGCGACCCCGCGGAGATGCAGAGCATGGCCGCGCAGTTCAGCCAGCAGGCGGACCAGGTTCGCGCCACGATGGCCACCCTCGACCGCGAGGCGGCCAAGGTCGGCACCGCCTGGACCGGCCCCGGCGCGCAGCGCTTCCACGACGCCTGGCAGAGCTATCGCACGGCATTCCAGCGCATGGCCGAAGAGCTCAACGAGGCCTCCCGAGTCATCACGACGTACCGCGGCAACATCGAGTCCGCCACCCGCTGACCGCCGGCCCCCGATCGCCGGCCGCCGGACCGCCACGAGTTCCACGGCGGTCCGGCGCCCTTTTCACCGCGACTTTCCCACCACGCCCGGCCGGGGCGGCAGGATTTCGCGCAGTGCCGGGTGCGGGCGCGAGTGGCGCCGGCGAGCACGGCGAGCATGGCCGGGTGCACGGCTGGGCACCTCCCGGCACCCACCGGGAAAAGCCGGCGCCGGGGACGACGCCGCCCGGCACATCGACGCCACCGGGTGCGCTCCGACGCCACCGGGTGTGCTCCCGCCACCTCACCGGGGTGTCAGTCCGGCACCGCGGCCTGGATCGGGGTCACGGTGCCCGAGACGACCAGCAGGCCCCGGCCGGGCGGCCCGCCGACGGCGCCGCGCGGCAGCCGTACCGCGAACAGGTCCCCGTCGGCGGGGCTTTGCACGTTGAGCAGCAGGCCGGTCCTGCCCTTGCGCGCCTCGGCGGCGAACCCCCGGTAGGCCGTCGCCAGGTCGCCCGTGGCC
>JADGHC010000565.1 GCA_019689655.1 Microbispora sp. | reverse complement strand
GGTGAGCCGGGCGGCGGGGTGGATCTCGCCCGTGGTGATCCACCGGGGGAGGGTGGCGGGCGTGTGGGAGGCGAAGGAGGGACGGCCGGTCGCCGAGCTGTTCGAGCCGGTGCCGGACGGGCTCCTCGCCGCGGAGGTCGATCGGGTGGCCGCACTCCTCGACCTGCTGTGACAAACGCCTCACCGGTGTCTGTCCCTGCCGCGTCGGCCTGGCGGACGTAGAAGAGGGTGGTCCGGTGGGAGGGGGTCCTGGTGCGGCTTGGAAGCCGCTGCCGCATCCCGAGCGAGTAGCCGCCGATCCTCCGCCGGCTCTCCCGTTCGGTCAGCCCCACCAGGTCGAGCACCTCGCCGACCCGCGTCCTCGGCAGTCCGAGGGTCATCGCGCCGAGCGTCAGGCGGTGGAGCCGGACGATCCCGGTCGCGGTCGCGTCCGCGATGTGCCTGGTGATCGGCGGGTCGGTGGGCGGCGTCGACCAGGCGACGATCGTCTCCTCGCTGACGGGGCTGACCATTCTCGGCGGGCTGACCGTGTTCGGCCTCTACCTGCGGGGGCGGCGCGATCTGGAGCTGTCCATGCGCGAGCGGGCGCGGGCCGCCGAGCGCGAGCAGCGGCAGCGCATCGACCAGGCACGGCTGGCGGAACGGGTCAAGATCGCCCAGGAGATGCACGACGTGCTCGCGCACCGGATCTCCCTGCTGGCGATGCTGGCCGGCGGCCTGGCCTACCGGACCGACCTCGGCCCGGAGCGGACGCGCGAGGCCGCGCTCGCCATCCGGGAGAACGCGCACCAGGCGCTCAACGAGCTGCGCGCGGTGCTGCGCACGCTCCGCGAGGACGGCGCCGTGGCGGCGCCGCAGCCCGAGCTGGCCCATCTGGACGCGTTGTTCGGCGAGGTCAGCGCGGCCGGCCAGCAGGTCGAGGTGCACGACAGCATCGACGGCCGGGAGTCGCTGCCCGCCCACATGGGCCGGCACTCCTACCGGATCGTGCAGGAGGCGCTGACCAACGCGCGCAAGAACGCGCCGGGCGCCGTGGTCACCGCCGAACTCGGCGGGCGGCCGGGGGAGGGCCTGCGCATCCGGGTGACGAATCCCATGTGCCCCGGCTCGGCCCCCGGTCCCGGCGGCGGCTGGGCCTGGTGGGCCTGGCGGAGCGGACGAGGATGGCCGGCGGGACCCTCAGCCATACGATCCAGTACGGGCGATTCATCCTTGATGTCCGATTGCCATGGGAGGCTGCGGATCGTGACCCGGCTCGTGATAGTGGATGACGACGCGATGGTGCGGACCGGGCTGCGTCTCATCCTCGGCGGTGAGCCCGACCTCGAGATCGTCGGAGATCGCCGAACGCCTCTACATGAGCGTCGCCACCGTGAAGGCGAACGTCACCAGGATCTTCGCCAAGCTCGGCACCGACAACCGCGTCCAGGTCGCGATGAAAGTGCGTGACGCCGGTCTTCTGTGAGCACCCTGCCGAGCGCCCTGCGTCCGCGCCCGGTGCCGGCGACGGCCGGGTGCACGGCCTGGTCCGGCCCGGTTTCGTGACGGGGCGTCGATGGACGGCTTTCCGCGCCCGCGCGGGGACCACGACCCGGACACCGGCTGCCGCCGGCGAGGGCGCGGGCGGACGAGCCGGTCAACATACCCGCGCCCGCTCCGGCCACCGCGGGCCGAGCGGGCGATCAGTCCGGTCCGGAGGAGCCGGTCAACACACTCGCGCCCGCTCCGGCCACCGCGGGCCGAACGGGCGATCAGTCCAGCCAGGCGGCGGGGGACGGCAGATGCCGGTCGAGTTCGTCCCACAAACCCGGCGGGATCGGGATGGCGGCCAGGCGCAGCGTCTCCTCGATCCGCTCGGGCTCCGAGACGCCGACGATGGTGGAGGCCACCCTGGGGTCGCGCAGCGAGAACTGCAGCGCGGCGGCGGCGAGCGGCACGCCGTGCTCGTCGCACACTTTCCGCATGGCGCGGACCGCGTCCCGGACGGACTCGGCGGTGTCTTCCCGATAGGCGTAGCGGGGCTGGGCGTCGGGGCCCTTGACCAGCATCCCGCCTCCGTACGGCGCGCCGTTGACGAAGGCGACGCCGCGCTCGCGGGCCTCGTCGAGCAGCGGGGCGGCCTCGCGGTTCACCAGCGTCCAGCGGTTGTGGCTGATCACGGCGTCGAACACGCCGGTCGCGACGTATCTGCGCAGCAGGCCGATCGGGCCGCCCGCGATGCCGATGTGGGCGGCGACGCCCGCGTCGCGCAGCGCCACCAGCGCCTCCACGGCTCCGCCGGGGGCCATCGCCTCCTCGAACGTGATGTGGAACTCGGGATCGTGCAGGTACAGCAGCGGCACGTGGTCGACGCCGAGCCGCTCCAGGCTCTCCTCGGCCGACCGGCGCACGCGCTCGCCGGAGAAGTCGCCGGTGTGCGGGTCGGCGTCGACCTTGGTGGCCAGGACGAACCCGGCGGGCACGCCGCCGCGGTCGCGGACCACCGCGCCGATGCGCCGTTCCGCGCTGCCGCCGCCGTAGTTGTTCGAGGTGTCGAGGAAGTTGAACGGCCCGTCGAACACGGCTTCCACCGTGGCCCGCGCGCGTTGCTCGCCGACCTCGTACCCGTACAGCCCCGGCATGCTCGCCAGGGGACTGGTGCCGACGCAGATCGGCGTCACCGTCAGGCCGGTACGCCCGAACGGCCGGCGCAGCGCCGGGTCCGGGACCGGCAGATCGTCGAGGGGCATCTGCGGTGTCCTTCCGTCACGAGCCGTCGGTGTTTCCCGGCGCCTGCCGGGCCACGGCCGCCGCGGCGAGCCGGTGCGCTTCGGCGAGCCGGGCCAGCACCGCGTCGGTCCCGGCGTCGGCCCGGGTCTCCTCGGGGTGGGCCGACCGCCAGGCCTGCAGCCGCCTGGTCCCTTCCGCCCAGGTGACGACCGGCCGGAACGACGGGACGTACCGCCTGATCTTCGTGGTGTCGAACAACGCGGTGTGCCGGAGGTCGCCGACGATGAAGTCCGACCAGAACCAGTCGGGCGCGACGATCGGCAGGAACTCCGCGGGCAGGTGGAGGATGCGGGCCGGCGTACCGGTCGTACGGCCGACGACCTCGTAGATCTCGTCCCAGGTGAGCGCCTCGTCGGAGGTGATGTGGAAGTCCTCGCCGATCGCCTGCCAGGCGCCGATCAGGCCGACGAGGCCGACGGCGAAGTCGGCTGCGTGCGTCAGCGTCCACAGGCTGGTGCCGTCGCCGGGCACCACGATCTCGTCGCCGCGTGCGATCCGGTCCCACGCCGTCCACTCGCCGGGCAGCGGCGGGTGCGCGTCGTCGTAGGTGTGCGAGGGCCGGACGATCGTGACGGGAAAGTCGCGCTCGTCGTAGGCGCGCCGCAGGACGTCCTCAGCGGCGATCTTGTCCCGGGCGTACGCGAGATAGGGGTTGCGCCGGGTGGTCGACTCCGTGATCGGCGCCCGGCGCACCGGCTTGTGGTAGACGGACGCGCTGCTGATGTAGATGTACTGGGCGGTGCGGCCGTCCAGCAGATCCACGGCCGTGGCGGCGTCCGCGGCGGTGTAGCCGAGGAAGTCGACGACGCAGTCGTACGTCCTGCCGGCCAGGGCGCGGCGCAGCGCGTCGCGGTCTCGTACGTCGGCGGTGAGCGACGTCACGCCCTCGGGCAGGGGGCGGCGCCGGGCGGTGTGGCCACGGTTGAGCACGTGGACGTCAAGGCCCCGGCGCACCGACTCGGCCACGCAGGCCGAGCTGATCGTTCCGGTGCCGCCGATGTAGAGGACCTTCACGCGGACTCCGAATCATGTGGCGGCGACGGGCCGTGCCGCACCCGAGGGCCGGACGACCCGAAACTTTCGGGAAATTTGTGAAATTTGTCGATTTTCTGGCAGCAACTTAGAACGCAGGTCGTCCCACGTCAAGAACGTCCGCCCCCGGCGTTTCGGGCCCGGCCTGCCCGCCCGGGCCCGGCCTGCCCGCCGGAGTCGCCTGCCCGCCCGGGGC
>JADGHC010000564.1 GCA_019689655.1 Microbispora sp. | reverse complement strand
TGTGGCAGAAGCTGGTCGCCGGCGGTTACCGGGTCGACTTCGTGGGGTCGCTGTCCAACGGGCCGTCGAGCCTGGGCGACCACGACCACGAGGGCCACTCCGGCTGGCGGATCGACCAGATCGACGCCAACATCGTGACCTGGCTGCGTACCTACACGCCGCACACGATCCTGCTGCACATCGGCACCAACGACATGTACCAGAACCCGAACGGCGCGTCCTCCCGCCTGGCGACCCTGATCGACCACATCACCGCCACCGCGCCGGACGCCGAGCTGTTCGTGGCCACGATCATCCCGTTGTCCGGCGCCGACGCGACCGTCCGCTCGTTCAACGCGGCGATCCCCGGCATCGTGCAGGCCAGGGCGGCCGCCGGGCGTCACGTCCATCTGGTCGACATGTATCCCGCGCTGACCACCGCCGACCTGGCCGACGGCGTGCACCCGAACGCCGGCGGCTACGCCAAGATGGCCCAGGTCTGGTACGACGCCCTCCGCTCGGTCCCGGGCAGCCTGGACGACGGCACCCCCACTCCCACCCCGAGCCCGACACCCACGCCGTCGCCCTCCGGCGACCACGGCTGCGCCGCGACCTACCGTACGGTGGGCAGCTGGCCGGGCGGCTTCCAGGGCGAGGTGACGGTGCGCAACACCGGCTCGTCCGCGATCGACGGGTGGACGGTCAGCATGACCCTGGCCGCGGGGCAGGCCATCACCAACCTGTGGGGCGGGGTGAACACCGGCACCAGCGGCGCCGTCACCGTCCGCAACGCCCCCTACAACGGCACCCTCGCGGCAGGCGGGACGACGACGTTCGGGTTCATCGGCTCCGGCGACGGGACGGCCGTGCCGACCGGCATGACCTGCTCCAGCCCCTGACCCCGCCCATCCGCAGACCCGATTCGCGGGCCCACCGTGACGCCCCGACCCGGCACAGGAGCTTTGATGAGGGACTCTCGCATGCGCGCCCTCGCGGACCGCCTCGGCGGCCTGGCGTACGGCGGCGACTACAACCCGGAGCAGTGGGATCCGGCCGTGTGGCGGGAGGACGTCCGCCTGATGCGGGAGGCCGGGGTGAACCTCGTGTCGCTCGGCGTCTTCGCCTGGGCCTCGCTCGAACCGGAGCCGGGCAAGTACGAGTTCGGCTGGCTCGACGAGGTCATGGACCTGCTCCACGAGAACGGCATCGCCGTCAACCTGGCCACCCCGACGGCCGCGCCGCCCGCCTGGCTGTCTCAGCGCCATCCCGAGGTCCTCCCGGTCATGGCCGACGGCGAGCGGTTCGGCTTCGGCAACCGCCTGCACTACGACCCCTCGTCGCCGATTTACCGGGAGTACGCGGCGAACATCACCACCCGGCTCGCCGAGCGCTACTCCCACCACCCGGCGCTGGCCATGTGGCACATCAGCAACGAGTACGGCCCCACGGCGTACAACGAGGCCGCATCGGCCGGCTTCCGGCGCTGGCTGCAGCGCAGGTACGGCGACCTGGAGACGCTCAACGACGCGTGGACCACACGCTTTTGGGGGCAGGTCTACACCGACTGGGACCAGGTGGAGGCGCCGAGCATCCCCCGCACCTGGATGAACCCCAGCCGCATCCTGGACTTCAAGCGCTACACCTCCGACGCGCTGCTCGAATGCTTCATCGCCGAGCGCGACATCGTCCGCTCCTTCCGCGACGACATCCCGGTCGTCACCAACTTCATGCGCTTCTACCGCAACGCCGACTACTGGCGCTGGGCGCCGGAGGAGGACGCGGTCGCGCTCGACATCTACCCCGACCCGGCCGATCCCGGCTCGCACGTGCCGTCGGCCTTCCAGTTCGACCTGTTCCGCTCGCTGAAGGGCGGGCAGCCGTGGCTGCTGATGGAACAGGCCGCGAGCGCGGTCAGCCAGTGGAAGCTCAACGTGGTCAAGGAGCCCGGCCGGATGCGGCTCGGCTCGCTGCAGGCGGTCTCGCGCGGCGCCGACTCGGTCATGTTCTTCCAGTGGCGCGCCAGCCGGGGCGGGCACGAACGCTTCCACTCGGCGATGCTGCCGCACTCCGGCCCGGACTCGCGCACCTTCCGCGAGGTCACCGCCCTCGGCCGGGAGGTCGGGCTGCTGTCACCCGTGGCGGGGACGACCATGCGCGCCGAGGTCGCCGTCCTGTTCGACTGGAACGGCTGGTGGGGACTGGAGGAGCTGTGGGGCCTGCCCCGCAACGACTTCAGCTACGTCGACACCGTGATGCGGCACTACCGGCCGCTGTGGGAGCACCACTACGCGGTCGACGTGGTGTCCACCCGCAGCGACCTGTCCCGATACAAGGTGCTGGTCGTGCCCAACGCGTACCTCATCGACGACGAGGGCGTCGCGGCCGTCACCGGGTTCGCCCGCGGCGGCGGGACGGTCGTCATGTCCTTCTTCTCCGGGGTGGTGGACGAGTGCAACCGGGTCCGCCCGGACGGCTACCCGGGCGCGTTCCGCCGCCTCATCGGCGCGAAGATCGACGAGTACTGGCCGGCGCGTCCCGGTGAACGGTTCACCGTCGAGTTCACCGACGGCCGTACGGCGACGGCGGACTGGTGGCGCGAGGACATCCACCTCGAAACGGGGACCGCGCTGGCGACCTACGCGGACGGACTGCTGCGGGGGCGCGCCGCGGTGGTGGCGAACGACTTCGGCGCCGGCCGGGTCGTCTACCTCGCCACCCGCCTCGAACAGGACGCCTTCGGCCGCGTGCTGCTCGACGAGGTGCGGGCGGCGGGCGTGGCGAACCGCTTCGCGGGCCTGCCCGCCCACCTGGAGTGCACCGTACGCGAGGACGAGCGGCACGAATACCTCTTCCTCCTCAACCACGACGCGCAGGCGCCCGTCACCGTCCCCCTCGCGGGGCCCCTGGACGGCGAGGGCACCGACCTCCTCACCGGCCTGCCGGCGACGGGGGAGATCACGGTGCCTCCCCTGGGCGCGGCGGTCGTCCACCGCGAGCGGCGGGGGTGAGTCAGGCACGGCCCCCGGGCGGGGCCGTGCTCTCGCGTACGACGAGCTCGTTGGAAAGGTCGATCCGGTTCGTGGCCGCCTCGACGCCGCGGGCCAGGTCGAGCAGCATCTGGGTCGCGACCGTCGCCATGTCGCACAACGGCTGGGCCACCGTGGTGAGGGCGGGCTCGACCCAGCCGGCGACGGGCACGTTGTCGTAGCCGACCACCGACAGGTCCCGGGGGACGTCGAGGCCGAGCCGCCGGGCCGCGCGCAGGACGCCGAGCGCCTGCAGGTCCGATCCGGCGAAGATCGCGGTCGGCCGGTCCGGGTGTCGCAGCAGGTCCATGGCGTGCTCGTATCCGGCGTCAACGTAGAAGTTGCCATACCTGATCAGGCCGGGATCGACGGTGAGCCCGGCCTCGTCGTGGGCGACGCGGAATCCGGCCACCCGCGCCCTGCTGCACATCACGTCCTTCGGGCCGGAGATGACCGCGATGCGGCGGTGGCCCAGCTCCAGGAGGTGCCGGGTGGCGAGCAGCCCGCCGTCCCAGTTGTTCGAGCCGACCACGGGCACGGACTCGGCGATCTCCCCGTCGGTGTCGACGACGACGAACGGCACCTGCGCCCGCCGCAGCCGCTGCTGCTGCGACTGGGACGGGCCGCACAGGACGAACAGCACGCCGAGGGGCCGATGGTCGAGCACCCGGTCGAGCCACTCCTCCGGCGGCCGGTGCGCCCCTTTCAACTGGGATAACACGACCTCGATCCGCGCGGCGGCGGCGACGGCGTCGACCCCGCGGATGATCTCCATCGACCACATGGAGTTCAACTCGTGGAAGACGAGGTCGATCTGGCCCTTGAGCGGCCTGCGCCGGAGGCGGCGGCGGTACTGATGGCGGGCCAGACCGGCCTCGACGCGTTCCCGGGTGCCGGGGGCCACGTCGGGACGGCCGTTGAGGACCTTGGAGACCGTCGTCACCGAGACGCCGAGCTCTGCGGCGATGGACGCGATGGTGGCGGGGCGGGGGC
>JADGHC010000039.1 GCA_019689655.1 Microbispora sp. | reverse complement strand
CACAGTGTAATCCTGCCGTCATTCCGCCACTGCGCACCTCTGTATTTATGCCAAGCATCGACGGGCAACGCGACGTCGCCAATCGGCGAATCACGGAAGCCCTCGCCGGATGAGGCATGAAGGGTCTCGGTCGACGTCGAGACCCTTCGGCCTGTCGTGAGCCGGTCAGTAGTCGGTCATTCGCCGATGCCACCATCCGTCACGCGGGAGCGGTTGGGGACGGGGCTCGGGAAGAGTGCGCCTGCGGTATTCCTCGTCGAGGCGATATACCAGCCGCCCGAGCTCTGCGCGCGCTGCCGACGGTAGCCGACGTAGCACGAATTCCAGGATTTCGCGGGCTTGTGTGGGATCACAGCATGGACATTCATACGGCGGGAGGTACAGGATCCGGCCGGGACGTCGGAGGAAGGCTCTGTATTGATCAAAGGCTTCCACGACGGCATCTGCCCAGAGCCCCTGTCTTTCCAGGCGCGTGATTGCGGCACGAGTCCGGTTTGATAGGCCGGGAATCTGACGTGATGGCCGGCCCGGTTCTCGGGCTGCGACGTGGTGAGCGCGCATGGCACCCGGCGGCCTACGCGGCATCGCCCCTTCTGGTCGTCATGATCCGCATCGTGCCACAGCTCGCCTCCATCGACCACCCTGCCGCATGCTCAGCCGCGGTGACCGCACGAACTTCGCCCGCGAGAGCGTCGACCTCTCCCTCACCACGGAAGAAGCCGCGGAGAAACTGCTTCCCCTCGCCGAACAGCGCCGGATCACGCTCGACGTCATCGGTGAGGCGGCCCTGCCCGGTGCGGTGTGCCCGCTCATGCGCCGGGTTGGACCCGCTGGCGCATGAGCGCGGCACGCCGGCAGCGGCACACCAGCTCATCTCGCTGGTTCAGGCCACGGTGCTCAAGCCGGACGATGCCGGTGCCGGGCCGTGACGCGGACTCACGTTTGCCGAGCACCTCGGTCTCCACGCGCAGCGTGTCGCCGATGCGCACCGGGTGGGGGAACGTCACCTCCTCGAAGCCCAGGTTGCCCAGGGTGGTGCCGAGCGTGGTCTCGGCGACGGGTATCCCGGTGACCAGGCCGAGGGTGAAGATGCTGTTGACGATCCGGCTGCCGAACATCGAGGACTTGCCGAACTCCTCGTCCAGATGCAGCGGCTGGACGTTCATGGTCAGGCTCGTGATGAGGAGATTGTCGGTCTCGGTCACGGTACGCGTGGCCGCATGCCTGATCACTGCGCCGACCTCGAAATCTTCGTAGAACATGCCGCTCACTGCGTGCCCCTCCTCAGGTTTTCGGCCATCGCGACGATTTCGCGGGCCGTCTGAACGTGCGCGATGTCGATGTGCTCGCCCTCGAAGTCGACGGCCGCGTTGCCGGCCGCCGCGGCCCGCTCGAAGGCGGCGATCATCCGCCGGTACCGCTCCACGGTCTGCGGCGGCGGCGTGTAGACCCGGTTGACCACCTCGACGTGTGCTGGGTGGATCAGCACCTGTCCCCGGAAGCCGAGGTGGAGGTTGCGCGTGGCGAACCGCTCCAGGCCCGCCAGGTCGCCGATGTCCTGCCATAGGCCGACGATCGGGTGGCGCAGCCCGGCCGCCCGGCAGGCCAGCACGGCTCGGCTGCGGTAGTAGAGGGTCTCCAGCCCTTCGGCGCTCCAGGTGAATCCGAGTTCGCGCGACACGTCGGAGTCGCGGGCCGCCGCGGCCATGAGCGAGGCGACGCGGGGCGAGGCGGTGGCCAGCTCGGAGCAGGTCGCGTAGGACAGCGCGGTCTCCAGCGAGGGAACCAGCTCCACGGTTCCGCGCGCCATGCCGCCGGCGACTTCGAAGTGGTCGAGGAGCGCCGCGAAGTTCTGCACGTCCAACGGCCCGCGCACCTTGGGCAGCAGCAGCGCGTCGAGGCCGGGCCGTACCACCGCGGCCACATCGGCGCCGAAACACTCGGTGTCCCAGGGGTTGGGGCGCACCAGCACGCCCACGTCGGGGTGGTCGCGATGCAGCCGGTCGATCGACTCCGCGACCGCGGAGCGGGCGTCGGACTTCGCCGTGAGGGGGACCGAGTCCTCCAGGTCGAGGATCACGGCGTCGGCACCGGCCCGTACGGCCTTGACGACCCAGTCTGGCTTGTGGCCGGGAACGAAGAGAAGGGAACGATACGGCCTCATCGGCGTCCTTCCGGCTCGTCCTGCCCCGGGCCTTGACGCCGGGGTGCGATGCGCAGAGTATACGAACGAATGATTGTTCGTTGAAGGGAGTCGGCCGTGACAAGCGGCGGTGACATGCCGGTCGTGGTGCGGGCGGGCAACGAATCTGCCGAGACGGCTCAGAGCGACGGGGCCAAGCGGATCGCGGGAGTCAGCCCCGCCACCACGCCCAGCACCCGGATCTGGATGGGCAAGGTCTCCAACGAGCCGGGCCACCGGTCGGTGCCCCACCATCACGCCGACGCGGAGACCTCCGGTTACGTGCTCAAGGGCCGCGCCCGCATCTACTTCGGCGAGGGCTACCTGCAGTACGTCGACCTGAGTGAGGGCGACTTCGTCTTCGTGCCTCCGCACATGCCTCACATCGAGGCCAACCTCAGCGACGATGCCGAACTGGTCTGGCTGACCGCGCGCACGCCGGACAACATCGTGGTCAATCTCGAGGACGTCGACCTCGCCGAGATCGAGCGCCGGGCGACCGAGTACCGGCCATGACGGCGCCGCCCTTCGACGCCTTGGCGTCCGGGCTCGACCCCGAGGGCTCGGAGCAGGCGGAGGTTCGCGCCCTGGTACGCACGATCGTCGCCCGGCACGCCACCCCGGAGCGCATTCGCGAGTACGACGAGCGAAGAGCGTTCGATCACGACCTGTACGCCGCCCTCGCCGGCAGCGGACTGGTGGCCCTCGACGCCACCGAGGACGGCACGCACGGCGGCGACGTCCGCGACCAGGTGGTCGTCATCGAGGAGCTCGCCGCCGGGCCCACCGCGATGGCGGTGTGCTTCATCGTGCAGTACATGGGCGTACAGCTGCTCACCGCCGTCGGCTCCGTGCGGCAGCGCGCCGAGGTCCTGCGGCCGTTGCTGGCGGGAGAATCGCGGATCGCCTTCGCGATGACCGAGCCGGACGGGGGCACCGACGTCGCCAGGGTCATGCGGACCCGGGCGAGCCGCACCGACGCCGGGCACTGGGTGCTGAACGGCGCCAAGATGTGGATCTCCGGACCGCTGATCGCACGCCACGCGATCGTCGTGGCACGCACCGACCCGCCGCAGCCGTCGGCCGTCGACGGGATCACCCTGTTTCTCGTGCCGCTCGACGCCCCCGGGGTGAGCGTCCGTGAACTGGACACGGTGGCCATCCACGGGCTGGACACCTGTGAGGTCCGGTTCGACCGGGTACGCCTGCCGGACGACGCCGTCCTGGGCGAACGCGGACGCGGGTTCCGCCAGGTCCTGGCGACGCTGAACCGGGAGCGGCTGGGGGCCGCCGCGGCGGCCCTCGGCATCGCGCGGGGCGCGTTCGAGTGCGGCCTGCGGTACGCGCGGGAACGGGAGGCGTTCGGCCGGCCGATCGGCGCCTTCCAGGTGCTCCAGCACCGGCTCGTCGACGGGGCCGTGGCGATCGAGTCCGCCCGGGGTCTGCTCACCCGGGCGGCGGCGGCCGAGGCGCGCGGTGAGCGGGCGGATCTGCTGTCGGCGATGGCCAAACTCGCCGCGTCCGAAGCGGCGACCCGCATCGTCGACGACGGGATGCGGATGATGGGCGGCAGCGGGCTGAGCCTGGAGTACCCGATGCAGCGCTACTTCCGGGACGCCCGCCTGTACACCTTCGCGCCGCTCAGCAACGAGATGCTGCGCAACTACCTCGGTGAGCGGATGCTCGGCCTGCCTCGGTCGTTTTGATCCCTCCCCCACCCCACGCACCGGCCGCGATCGCGACGGAGGACAGCCATGCGGATAGGCGCCAAGGTGCCCAACAGCGGGCCGCTGCCGGCGCGGCTGGGCATCGGCCCGATGTCGGCCGCCCTGGAGGAAGCAGGGTTCGACTCGCTGTGGACCAGCGACCACATCGTGATGACCCGCACGGTCGAGTCGGCGTATCCGTTTTCGGCCCGGGGCGAGCTCACCTGGGACGTCGGCAGCCCGTGGTACGACGCGGTGGTGAGCCTGACCCTGATGGCCGCCGCGACGAAGCGGTGCGAGGTGGGCGTGGCGGTGCTGGTCCTCCCGCTGCGCCATCCGGTCGTCTTCGCCAAGCAAGTGGCGTCCATCGACGCGCTGCACGGCGGCCGCGTCGCGCTGGGCGTCGGAGCGGGGTGGCTGGCGGAGGAGTTCGCCGCGCTCGGCGTGCCGTTCGAGTCGCGGGGACGCCGGCTGGAGGAGTGGATGACCGTGGTGCGGGCGTGCTGGACCGGCGACCCGCACCAGTTCCGCGGCGACCACTACACGCTGCCGGCCGGTGTGGTGTGCCGGCCCGTCCCGGTGCGACCCAGCCCGCTGCTCGTCGGCGGCATGAGCCCGGCGGCACTGCGCCGTGCGGGGAGGCTGGGCGACGGCTGGCTGGCCCTCCAGCGCGCGGACGCGCTCGACCTCGGCTCGCTCGCCACCGCGGTGGGCCGGGTACGGCAGGCCGCCGAGCAGGCGGGCCGCGACCCGGCCGCGCTGCGGTTCGTGCTGCGCATCACCGAGTCGGAGGGCGTGGTGCCGAAGATCGCCGCGATGGCCGGTGCGATCGCCGGCACCGGCATCACCGAGATCGTTGTGGATGTCGACTGGGAGGACCCGGAGGCGCCGCGGCGTTCGGCCGAGTTGCTGCGCGCCGCCGTCTCCTGACCGGCACTCGCGTGCGCTCGGCGGCCGGCGCGCACGTCAGGCGACGCACATGCCGCCGTCCACGGCGAGGACCTGCCCGGTGATCCAGTCGTCGGACAGGCCCAGCCGGACGATCCAGCGCGCGATCTCCTCGGGTGTGCCGATCCGGCCCAGCGGGATGTCGTTCTTTCTGCCCTCCAGCAGCCTCCGCTGGCTCTCCTCGTCCATGCCGGCCGCATGGTAGATGTTGGTCTTCGTCGGACCGGGCGCGACCGCGTTGACCCGGATTCCCTTGGGCGCGAGTTCGAGAGCCCAGCACCGGGTCAGCGCCGCCACCGCGGCCTTGGACGCGGCGTAGTGCGAATTGCTCTTCGTCGCCTTGAGCGCGACCGTGCTCGACAGGTTGACGACGGCGCCACGGCAGGCGGCCAGCGCCGGCAGGCACGCCTGGGTCACCAGCGTCGTGCCGATCACGTTGACCTCGAAGAGGTTCGCCACGGCGTCGGCCGAGACCTCCTCGAGCGGGCCCACCAGGAACAGCCCGGCCGAGTTGACCAGCAGGTCGATGCGTCCCCACTGGTCGCAGGTCGCTGCGGCCGCGTCCGCGACCTGCCGCGGATCCCGCACGTCGACCCGCAACCGCAGGAAGCGCTCGGCGGCGGTGGACGCCGGTGCCGTGAAACGGGCGTCGACGTCCCAGGCGCTGACCCGGACGCCCTTGGCCGCCAGGAGCTCGGCGGTGGCCGAGCCGATGCCGGACGCGGCTCCGGTGACGACGGCCACGCGGTTTTCGGGATCGTGATGAGCCGGGCTGGGCACGGCATCCTCCTATCGGCAAATAGCGGCGTCGGCCGCCGGGCGGCGGCCGACGTGGTCACCTGGTCGCGCTCCCGTGGTCAGACGGGGTGCACGCCGTTGCGGCGCTCCGGCGCGCGGCGGGGCCGGCGCGAGTAGATCCGGAAGCGCCGGATCAGTTCGTCGCGGATCTGCTCGGTGGGGACGACCGCCTCCACCGCGTTCTCGTTGGCGATCTTGAATACGTCGATGCCCGCCTCGTACTCGGCGCGCTTGTCCGCGATGAAGCGGGCTCGCTCCTGGGGGTCCTCGATGGCCTGAATGCGGTTGTAGTGGATGCCGTTGACGGCCGCCTCGGGGCCCATCAGCGCCGGCTTTGCGGTCGGCAGGGCCAGCACGGCGTCCGGCTGCATCGGGCTGCCCGACATGGCCAGGTAGCCGCCGCCGTAGGCCTTCCGCACGATGACCGCGATCCGCGGCACCCGGCTTTCGGCGACCGCGTACAGCATCTTGGCGCCGTGCCGGATGATGCCCTGCCGCTCGACCTGTGAGCCGATCATGTAGCCCGCGATGTCGACGAGGAAGAGCAGCGGGATGTTGAAGGCGTTGCAGATCCAGATGAACCTGGCGGCTTTGTCCGAGGAGTCCGGGAAGAGCACGCCGCCGCGGCTGGCCGGCTGGTTGGCGACGACGCCGACAGGGCGGCCGCCGAGGCGGGCCAGGCCGGTGACCAGCTCGGGCGCGAAGAGCGCCTTGTACTCGAAGAAGCTGTCCTGGTCGACGATGGCGTCGATGAGCTCGTGCGCGTCGAACACGGCGGACTGCTGCTCGGGCACGATGTCGCGGATGGCTCGCCCCGGCGCCGGCGGGAGCGGGTCGGTGAGCGGCGCTTTCTCGCGCCAGTTGGACGGCAGGTAGGACAGCCAGACGCGGATCGCCGCGATGGCCTCCTCGTCGTTCTCGACCAGGCAGTCGCCCAGACCGGAGACCCGGCAGTGCATCTCGGCTCCGCCCATCTCCTCCAGGGTCACCTGTTCGCCGGTGACCATCTCCGCCAGCCGCGGTGAGCCGAGGTAGGCGGTCGCGTGCCCGCGGACCATGATCGTGAAATCGCACAACGCCGGCACGTACGCCGAGCCGGCCGGTGACGGGCCGAACAGCGCGCACACCTGCGGCACCCGGCCGGAGAACTGCACCTGGTTGTAGAAGATGTTCCCCCAGGCGCGGCGGCCCGCGTAGCTTTCGAACTGTTCGTCGATGCGCGCGCCGGCGGAGTCGAAGAGGTAGACGATGGGCGCGCCGATCTGATCGGCGATCTCCTGCATCCGGACAATCTTCTCAAAAGTACGCTTTCCCCACGTGCCCGCCTTGACGCTGTAGTCATTGGCGATGACGCACACGTCCCGGCCGTCGACTTTGCCGACACAGGTGACGACGGCATCCGCGGGCAGGCCCTCCTCGTGGCGGGCCAGAAGGCCGTCTTCGAAGTCGAAACCGTCGTCGAAGAGCAGTTCCAACCGGCGGCGTACCAGGAGCTTCCCGGAATCGACGATCTTCTGGCGGTTCTTCTCCGAGCCGCCGAGCCGCGCACTTTCCAGCCGGTGGCGCAATTCCTCGTGGACGTCGCCGACTCGCTCTGCCTGCTGGGCCATTCTCGATCCTCCGGCATGGGGTCGGGCCAGCCTTGACCCGACGTGGTGTCGGTCCTACTGTACTAACGAGCGTTCGCTCGTTATAGGGGTGGTAGATGGTCAAGGTGATTGCGCTGATCCGACGGCGCGACGGCATGGACCGCGCGGAGTTCTTGCGGCACTGGCAGGTCGACCATCCGCCGTATGTACGGCGGTTGCGGGGCATCCGGCGGTACGTGCAGAACCCCGCCATCGAGCACCGGAAGGTTTGGCCGTACGACGGCGTGGCCGAGTTGTGGTTCGACTCCGTACGCGACGTCGCGGCGGCGTTCGATTCGCCGGAGGCGGACCTGATGCGCGAGCACGAGGAGCGCTTCATCGGTTCGCTGGAGTGGCTGCTCGCCGAGGAGACCGAGGCGCCGCTCACGGCGGCGGAGGGGAAGCGCTGACGTGACCGGTGCCGATGCCCGCGGTGGCGCCCGCCGTCCGGTGACCGGGCAGGCCGATCGCTTCTGGGACGACCTGTCCGAAGGCGACGAACTGATCGGTCCGGGGGTCACCATCAGCGAAGCGCACCTGGTCAACTGGGCGGGGCTGACCGGTGACTGGGTCTCACTGCACCTGGACGAGCAGTATGCCGCGCGGACCCAGTTCGGCCGGCGGATCGGCCATGGGCCGCTGACCCTCGCGCTGGGCCTGGGGCTGCTCACGCAGACCGGCTACTTCGGCAACGTGGTGGCCTGGCTCGGGCTCGACGAGGTCCGTGCGAAGGCCCCGGTCTACATCGGCGACACCGTCCACCCCGAGGCACGGCTGGCCGCCGCTCGCGCCACGTCCAAGCCGGACCGAGGGGTGTGGACGCTCGACTATCGGGTGGTGAACCAGGACGGTGCGGTCGTCATGACCTTCCGCAGCAGCCTGCTGATCCGGCGGCGGATCGGCTGACGGCCCGGGGCGGACTCAGGTGGGCGCGGCGGATCGCGCTCGGGCCACCGGTGCCACGGGCCGGCGCGGTCTGAGCGTCAGCGGCGAGCGGGAAGGAGACGGTGCCGAGTGGGTTCCCTGGAGCTGAAGTCGGGGGTGCACCTGCCCAACTACGCGCCCTGGTGGCGCGAGGTCGGCCTGGAGACCATGGCCACGCTGGTGGAGGAGGCCGGCTTCGACAGCGTGTGGTTGAGCGACCATGTCGTGCTGGTGGACGACGCTCGGTCGCGCTACCCGTTCTCCGCCGACGGCGGCTTTTTCGCCGAGCCCGGCACCGAGTGGCTGGAGTGGCTGACCGCGGCGGCCTTCCTGGCCGGCGTCACCTCGCGGGTCGACATCGGCGTCGGGGTGTGCGTCCTGCCGTTGCGGCAGCCGTTGCTGCTGGCCAAGCAGGTCGCCACGCTCGACCAGCTGTCCGGCGGCCGGGTGCTGCTCGGAGTGGGGTCCGGGTGGCTGGCGGAGGAGTTCGCGGCGCTGGGCGCCGACTTCGCCGGCCGCGGGCGGGCGATGGACGGAGGGCTGAGGCTGCTGCGCGCGGCTTGGACCGGTGAGCCGGAGCCTGGCGAGTACGGCCCGTGGACGCTACCGCCGGGGGTGCACTGCAGGCCCCGCCCGGTGCGCGGCAACGTGCCGATCTTCATAGGCGGCGACTCCCCGGCGGCGCTGCGGCGCGTCGCGATGTACGCGAACGGCTGGTACGGCACGGCCGCAGGGGGCGATCCCGGACCGGAGAGCATCGTGCGCGTCCGCTCCGGCATCGCCGAGCAGTGCGAGCGGTACGGCCGGGATCCGGCGGACATCGAGATCGCCCTGCGGATCGCGGTGTCCGGCAGGGAGCTGGACGGCGATGGCCTGGCCGGGCGGCTGGCCGCCTACGCCGACGCAGGCGTCACCCGGCTGTCGTTCGACATCGGCTGGCGGAACCGGCGGGCGCTGCCGGACCGGCTGGCCGCGCTCGCCGCGGCCGTGGACGAAGTGCGGAAGGGCGCGGCCGCCGGTCGTCATTCCCCGGCGTAACGGAAGACGCCGGTGGCGCCACCGTCGACGACGATGCTCGCGCCGTTGATGCCCCCGGCCTCGGCGGAGGCCAGGAAGTCGATGAGGGCGGCGACCTCGGCGGGCGTCACCACCCGGCCGGTGGGGGTCTTGCGTTCCATCGCCGCGCGGGCGGCGTGGTCCATCATCGGGGTGTCCATCGCGCCGGGACACACCGCGTTGACGGTCACCCCCGTGCCCCAGAAGTCGATGAGCAGCGACCGCGTGAGATTGACGACGCCCGCCTTGGACGCGGCGTACGCCGGGTAGGGGTAGCCGGTCAGACCGGCGATGGAGCCGATGTTCACCACCCGGCCCCAGCCCCGGCCGACCATGTCGGGGGCGAAGGTCCTGGTCGCCAGGTAGGCGCCGACCAGGTTGACGTCGATGACGCGGCGGAAGCCCTCGGCGTCGGCGGTGTCCATCTGCTCGCGCCGCAGGATCCCGGCCACGTTCATCAGCATGTCGGCCGGACCGAGCGCCCGGTGCACCCGAGTTCGCAGCTCGGCGAGCGATGGCTCGGACGAGACGTCCACCTGCAGGGCGACCGCCGTGCCACCGGCGGCGTTGATCGACGCGGCGGTGGCCTCGGCGGCCTGCCGGGACAGGTCGGCGCAGGCCACCGCCGCGCCGCCGGCGGCCAGCCGTTCGGCGACCGCCCGGCCCAGCCCGCCTGCCGCGCCGGTCACCACCGCGACCCGTCCGCTGTGCACTGCCATGAGAACTCCTTCCGTCGTCGGCGCCGGGAGGCCGCCCCGGCAGGGGTCTCAGCTCTCCGGCGTCTCGTCCGGGCGGATGACGGCGAGCACGTCCCCGGCCGCAACCACCGCACCGACTGCCGCTCGCAGTTCCGCGACCGCCCCGGAGACCGTGGCCCGCACCGGGTTCTCCATCTTCATCGCCTCCACGATGAACAGGACGTCGCCGGCGCGTACTCGGTCGTTCTCGGCGATCGACACGCTTGTGACCGTGCCCTGCATGGGGCTCGTCACCGTGCCGTCGCCTGACGGCGCCGCCCGGCCGGCGGTGCGGCGCGGTCCGCCGGCCCTGCCGTCCGCGGGGAGCGCAGACGCCTTCGGCGCGGAGGCGACGGGCCCGTGGAACGGCACCAGGTGGCGTCGGCCGCCGATCCACACCTCGCTGCGGCATGGCGCGTCGGCGGGCCGGGGGCCGGCCGCCGTGGTCTCTGCGGGCAACTCCACCTCGGACTCCAGCCAGCGGGTGGTGACCCCGCCCGCGACGAAGCGGGGGTGCCGGAGCACCGCGAGATGAGCCGCCACGGTGGTGGCGGGGCCCTCGATCCGAGTGCGGCGCAGGGCAGCCAGCGCCCGCCGGATCGCCGTGATGCGGTCCGGCGCCCACACCACCAGCTTGCCGATGAGGCTGTCGAACGCGCCGGAGACCTCGTCACCGGCCTCGTAGCCGGTGTCCCAGCGCACACCGGGACCGTGCGGCACTTCCAGCACGGTGATCCGGCCGGGCGACGGCAGAAACCGGCCGCCGGCCGGATCCTCGGCGTTGATCCGCAGTTCGATGGCATGCCCGCGCGGCTCGGGCCCGGATCGCCGGACGCTGAGCGGCTCGCCCGCGGCCACCCGGATCTGCTCGGCTATGAGGTCGAGGCCGAGCACCTCTTCGGTGACGGGGTGCTCCACCTGGATGCGGGTGTTCATCTCCAGGAAGTAGAAGTCGCCCTCCTCGACGAGGAACTCCACGGTCCCCGCACCCACGTACCCCACGTGCCGAGCGATGCGGACCGCCGCCTCGCCCATCGAACGGCGCAGCTCGGGCGGCAGCCCGGGGGCGGGGGACTCTTCGATGAGCTTTTGGTGCCGCCGCTGCACCGAGCAGTCCCGGTCGCCGAGCCACACGACGTCACCGTGGGTGTCGGCGAAGATCTGCACCTCGATGTGGCGGGCCGTGCCGAGGTAGCGCTCCAGGTAGATCTCCCCGCGGCCGAACGCGCCCGTGGCCTCGCGCCGGGCCGCCTCGAAGGCGTGACCCGCCTCGTCCGGGCCGGTCACCACGCGCATGCCCCGGCCGCCGCCGCCGAAGGACGCCTTGACGGCCAGCGGGTACCCGTGGGCGGCCCCGAAGGCGAGCACCTCGTCGACGGTTTCGACGGGCTTCAGGGTGCCCGGCACGGGGAAGGCGCCGGCCGCTTCCGCGACCCGCCGGGCGGCGACCTTGTCGCCCATCGTCGCGATCGCGGACGCCGGCGGCCCGATGAAGACGAGGCCCGCGCTCTCCACGGCGGCGGCGAAGTCGGCGTTTTCGGCGAGGAAGCCGTATCCGGGGTGGATCGCGTCGGCGCCGCTGTCCTTCGCGGCCGCGATGATGCGGTCGATCGCGAGGTAGCCGTCTCGCGCGGTGGCACCGCCGAGGTCGACCGACTCGTCGGCGAGCCGTACGTGCAGGGCGTCGCGATCGGAGCCGGCGTAGACCGCGATGCTCGTGATCCCCAGCTCGGCGCAGGTCCGCACGATGCGTGCGGCGATCTCCCCGCGGTTGGCCACCAGGATGCGCGAGACCATTTGTTCCTCCACTGCCGGGGCCGCGTCCGGCCACGCCGGCCGGGATAGGGCTCCAGAACTAACGAACGATCGCTCGTTCGTAAGCTACGATCCGCCGTGCGGGGTCGTCAAGGCGCATCCCGCCGCGGACATCCCGAAAACGCCTCGGACATCCGGAAAGCAGATATACGGAAAAAGGCGACGGTCACGTCGGTGGCCGCCGCCTCTGCCGGCAGGATCGGGCTGCCTGCGCCGCCGGTCAGGCTTTCGACGCCGGCTTGGCGCGGCGCCGGCCGCGCGGCGTGATCGCCAATTGGCGGAACACCATCTCGACGTAGGTCTCGACGATGTCGTCGAGCGACTTGCCGCCGTCGGGGCGGTACCACGACGCCACGTGGGTGCCCATGGCGATGATCGCGTACACCTGCAACTGGACGTCGAGCACGTCAGCGCGGCCCTCGGCGGCGACGCGCTCGACGACTTCCCGCAGTCTCGCCTCGTACTGGTCACGTAGCCGGACGACCTCGGCCCGGTACTCCGGGGACAGTGCACGCAGCTCGCTGTTGCCGATGAAGACGTCGCGGGCCCGGGCGGCATGGAACCGGACGTGCACGTCGACGATCGCGCGCAGCTGGTCGACGGCGTCGGTGTACCCCTCGAGCGCGGCCTGCTGCGCGGCGAGCAGATCCTCCATGATGCCGACCATGATCCACCGCAGCAGCATCTCCTTGCCGCTGATGTGGTTGTACAGGCTGCCGACCTGGATGCCGACCTCGGCGGCGACCTGCCGCAGCGAGGTGGCCTCGTATCCATGTTTGTGGAACAGCTCGGCCGCAGCCTCCCGTATCGCGTCTGCGGTGCTCATCCCGTTGAGGATGCGCGGCATCGATGACTCCCCTTCATCGGCGGGCTGGCGCACGATCAAGACTCACCCGGTGGCGCGGATCCGGCGTCGTCGCCGCCCTCATCCGTCGCCGATCCGAGGTAGACGTGTCGGACCGTCGGGTCGTGTGCCAAATTCTCCGAACTCCCCGAGCCTACGATCCGGCCGGTTTGCAGCAGGTATCCGCGGTCGGCCAGCCGGAGCGCGGCGAAGGCGTTCTGCTCCACGAGCACGATGGTGACACCCTGGTCGCGCAGTTGGGACAACGCGTCCATGATCCGCTCAACCATCTGCGGTGACAACCCGAGACTCGGCTCGTCCAGCAGCATGACCCGGGGCGCACCCATCATCGCGCGCCCGATGGCGAGCATCTGTTGTTCGCCACCGGACAGCGTGCCGGCGAGCTGCCGAGAGCGTTCCCGCAACCGGGGGAAGAGCCGGTACACCCGGTCGAGGTCGGCCCCCGCCCGTCCCTCGCGCCGGCGCACGTACCGGCCGAGCAGCAGGTTGTCCTCGACGCTCAGAGCGCCGAACACCTGGCGGCCCTCGGGCACCAGCAGCAGCCCTCGGCGCACCATGTCCGCCTGGCTGCACCGGCCGGTGTCCTCCCCGCGCAGCAGCACCGTGCCCTCACGCAGCCGCAGGCTGCGCGCCACGACGTTGAGCAGGGTCGTCTTCCCCGCGCCGTTGGGGCCGATGAGCGTCACGATCTCGCCTTCGTCGACATGGAAATCGACACCGTCGAGGACCTTCATGCTGCCGTAGGCGTACGACAGTCCACGCACCTCAAGAGCGGGCATTCGTGGCCTCCACGGGCTCGTCACCGTCCACGTCCCGGCGGGCCGTACCGAGGTAGGCGGCTATCACGTCCTCGTCGGCCTGCACTTCGGCGGGAGTGCCGACCCGCAGCGTACGGCCGAAGTTCAGCACATGCACCCGGTCGGCCAGGCTCATCACGAACTCCATGTCGTGCTCGATGAGCAGCAGCGAGACGCCCCGGGCGCGCAGCCCGCGCAGTATCCCGGCCAGGGCGAGCTTCTCGGCCCGGTTGAGGCCGGCGCCCGGCTCGTCGAGCAGCAGCACGGCCGGGTTCAGGGCCAGCGCCCGGGCGACCTCGACCATCTTCTGCTGGCCCAGCGAGAGGTGGCCCGCCTCGTGCTCGGCAAGGTGCGACAGGTCGAGCTCGGCGAGGATCTCATCGGCGCGGGCGGCGAGCCGGCGCTCCTCTCGGACGGCGCCGATCGTGGGCAGCGCCGAGCGGATGAGCCCTACCCGGCCGCTGAGGTAACCGCCGACGAGGACGTTCTCCCGGACGGTCAGACCGGCGAACAGACTCGGCGTCTGGAAGGTCCGCGCCAAGCCGCGGGCGGCGACTTGATCGGCCCGGGCGCCGGTCACGTCGGCGCCGTTCAGCTCCACCCGGCCGGTGGTCGGGGGCAGATTGCCGGACAGCACGTTCAACAGCGTCGACTTGCCGGCCCCGTTGGGGCCGATGACGGCGAGAATCTCCCGCTCGTGCAGCGTCAGGTCGACGTCGGTGACGGCGCGGACGCCTCCGAAGTGCTTGCTGAGGCCGCGCGCCCGCAGCACCACGCGCTCGCCGGGGCGGGCGTCCGCGGCCGGCGCCGGTCGGCCGCCCGCGGCGGGGCGGACGGGGGCCGTGCCGCGAGGCGCGGAGGCGCGCGACGCCAGCGAACTCAGCGCGCCGACGATCCCGTCGGGCCGCACCACCAGGATCAGCACGAGAATGACGCCGAAGACCAGCTCTTCGCCCGCGCCGACCGATCCGGCGCCGAACAGCCCCGGCAGCACGCCGTCGACCGCCTGCCGAATCACTTGGAAGCCCACCGCGCCGACAATGGCGCCCCACGGTGAACGCAGCCCGCCGAGCACCGCGATGGCCAAGATGTCGACGGACGTCATGACGTCGAACGGCGGAGGATTCACGTACAGCAACTGGTGGGCGTAGAGCGAACCGGCGATGCTGCCGATGAACGCCGATCCGGCGAAGACCCGGGTCTTGGTCCATGAGATGGGGATGCCGCAGGCGGCGGCCGCGGCCTCGTGGCTGCGCAGAGCCCGCAGCGCCCGGCCCTCGCGGCCCCGGCGGATGCGCAGCGACGCCCACAACGTGGCCGCGACGACCGACCAGACCAGCCAGAACTGCGAGCGCAGGTCGTCGAACTCCACCTGCCCGAGGGAGAACGGCATGATGCCGCCGAAGCCGCTGGAACCGCCGGTGAACGAGAGGTTGTTGACCAGCAGATAGACGATCTCGGTGAGCGCCAGGGTGCCCATGGCGAGGAAGTGGCCGCGCAGCCGGAAGACCGGCTTGCCGAGTGCGTAGGCCACCAGGGCGGCGCCCAGGGCGCTCACGACCAGAGCCGCGGCCGCCGGCCAGCCCGCCTTGACCGTCAGCAGCGCCGATCCGTAGGCGCCGATGGCGTAGAACGCGGCCTGCGCCAGGGAGAACTGGCCGGCGAATCCGGTGACCAGGATCAGCCCGAGCGCCAGCAGCGCGTTCATGCCGATGGTGTAGCCGAGTCCGAGGTAGTAGTCGCCGAGCACGCCCGGCAGTACCGCGATCACGATCACGGTCGCGGCGGCGGGTCCGGCGGTCCGCGTCATCCGGGGGAGCGGCCAGCGCCGCGTCGCGTTGTCAGACACGTTCGCTCACCCTCAATCTGGTCAGTCCGCCCGGACGGGCGACGAGCAGGACCAGCAGCAGGCCGAAGACGATGACCTCCTGATAGGACGTGGAGATGGTGGAGGCCGCGAAGGACTCGACGAACCCGACGAGGACACCGCCGACCATGGCGAGTCCGATCCGGTCGAAGCCGCCGAGGATCGCGGCGATGAAGCCCTTCAGACCGAGAGCCAGGCCGAAGTCGGCGGTCGCGAAACCGAGCGGCACCTGCACGGCGCCGATGAGCCCGGTGATGGCGCCGCTGATGGTGAACGCGAGCGCGGCCATGCCGACCACGTTGATGCCGACCACGCCCGCCGCGTACCGGTTGATCGCACAGGCGCTCATCGCGCGACCGGTCATCGTGCGGTCGAAGAACGCGGTGAGCGCGACGTAAAGCAGCGCCATGATGCCGACCAGCCATAACGCCTGGAGCGGCAGGGAGGCGCCGGCGATCTGGATGGGCCGCCCGGCGGTGAGCGGATCGAGGGCATACGGCTTGGTGCCGAAGACGAGCTGGGCGAGCGACCGCAGCACGATCGCGGCGGCGAGCGTCACGATTGTCTGCACCAGCAGCCCTTGGTTGCGCAGCGGATGCACCGCTAGGACGTACAGCAACAGACCGGCGATGCCGCCGACGACCGCACCCGCGACCATCGCGGCACCGGTCGGCAGGGCGCTCGCCGCGACCACCGCGCCGAAGGCGCCCGCCATCGCCAGGTCCCCCTGGGCGAAGTTGACCATTCCGGTGATGCGGTGGACGATCACGTAACCCGCGCCCACCACGCCGTATACGCTGCCGACCGATAACGCGGTGAACACGTCCTGCAGTACGTTCATCACACCTCCATGGGTGTCGTGCTCCCCGGGGGACTTCGCCGAACGCCGGTCTGCCAGGCGACGATGACGACATCTGCGAGCGGATGGGCAAACAATCGATTGTTCGTCACAGCGACCGTAGGAGCGCGGTCACTTCTGTGTCAATGTCGTCGCGGTCGCGACTCGGTTGCAGCTCGCCAGTTGTTGCCGGTCTCCTCTTGACAAACGGTCGCTCGTTCGTCTGTCCTTGGTTCGGTCGACGGCCCGTCGGCACCATGTTCCGGGATGGGAGCTGTGAGCATGCGGACCAGGCGAATCTCCGGCATCTGGCATGCACCGCGCGGCAAGCGTAAGTTTGGGATCCTCGTGGCCGGTCTGGCCGCCACCGCGCTGTTCGCCGGCGCGTGCGGCGAAGGCGCACAGGGCACATCGGGCGGCGGCGGACCGGCGTCCTACAAGATCGGAGCCCTGCTCGGGCTCACCGGGTCGTACTCCGCGCTCGGCACCAACGAGCAAAAGGCGCTGCAACTGTTCGCCGATCGGGTGAACTCCTCCGGCGGCGTCAACGGACATAAGATCGAATTGGTGTTCGCCGACACGACGAGCAGTGAAAGCGAGGCGGTCAACCAACTGCGCAAGCTCGCGACGCAGGATGACGTCATCGCGGTCATCGGTCCCAGCTCCTCGGGCGAAGGCGTCGCGATCAAGCCGATCTCCGCCTCACTCAAGGTGCCGGTCATCGTGCCGGCGTCGTCCAAGGACATCGTCACGCCGCTCGACCAGGCGAAGTACGCCTTCAAGGAGTTCCCGGCCAGCGACGCCTCGCTGCAGGCCCAGCTGACGTACGCCAAGGACCAGGGCTGGCGGAAGATCGCGATCCTCGCCTCCAACAACGGCTACGGCCAGGAGCCCGTGGCCGCGCTGCCCGGCCTGGTGAGCCAGTACGGACTCGAACTGGTCGCATCGGAGACGTTCCCGCCGACCGCGACGGACGTGACGGCGCAGCTGTCGTCCATCGCCGGAAAGAATCCCGACGTGGTACTGGTGTGGGCGGTCAATCCGGCCAACGCGATCGTCGCCAAGAACGCCAGGAACATCAACTTCAAGCCTGTGCTGTTCAACTCACCGGGTGCCGCCAGCCCCGACTACATCAAGGTCGGCGGCCAGGCCGTCGAGGGCACCCTGGTGCAGGGCTCGATGGTCGCCGTACCGGGAGACATCAAGCCGGACAACCCGCAGTACCAGGCGGTCAGCGAGTTCGCGAAGGCATGGCGGGACGCCTACAACAGCGAGCCCAACCAATACGCCGCCAACGGCTGGGACTGCATGCTGCTGCTGCGGACCGCGCTGGAGAAGGGCAACGTGGGCACCGGGGATGTCACCGGGGCACGGAACAAACTCCAGGCCGCGCTGGAGAGCACTATCAAGGACGTGCCCGGCATCAACGCCGTTTACAGCTTCAGCGCCACCCAGCACGGTCCGGAAGGCATCAAGGGACTCGCCGTGCTGAAGGTGGACGGCGGCGCCTGGAAGCTGATCAAGGCCTACTGACACCACGGAGACAGAGGAAGGGCCGGCGCTGTGCGGTGCCGGCCCTTCTCCTTCACCAGGCGTCCCGGGTCCCGGGCCACCGGGGAATGGGGGCCGGACTCGGCCGCGACGAACATAAGAGGAGATACGTGAAACTCGCCACGATCCGCACCGCCGACGGCACCCGGGCGGTACGCGTCGACGACGACACCGCGGTCGATCTCGGCTGCCGGGACCTGGCCGAGGTGCTGCGCCGGCCCGGCTGGCGCGAGTACGCGGCGGCCGCGACGGGGAAACACTATGACCTGACGACCCTCCGATACGCGCCGGTCGTCGTCGCACCGGAGAAGATCATCTGCGTGGGCGTCAACTACCGCGCTCACATCGAGGAAATGGGGCGGGAGATCCCGGCGCATCCGACGTTGTTCGCCAAGTACGCACGCGCCCTGATCGGGGCGTACGACGACGTCATGCTGCCGGAGTCGTCCGCGGCGATGGACTGGGAGGCGGAGCTGGCCCTGGTCATCGGGGATACCGTCAGGCACGCCGGGCCGGAGCAGGCGCGCGCCGCGATCGCCGGGTTCACCGTCATCAACGACGTGACCGCGCGGGACTGGCAGTACCGCACGCTGCAGTGGCTCCAGGGCAAGACCTTCGAGGCGACGACCCCGATCGGTCCGTACCTGGTGACCGACGGGTCCGGCCGGGAGCGCATCGCCTTCGACGTGGTCTGCGAGGTCGACGGCGAGGTCGTGCAGCGCGCCAACACCGAGGACCTCGTGTTCGACCCCCCCGCGCTGGTGGCCTATGTATCGACCATCGTGACGCTGGTGCCCGGCGACGTCATCGCCACCGGCACCCCCGGCGGCGTCGGGCACGCCCGCAGGCCCCCGCGGTACCTCACGGAGGGGACCGAGCTGGTCACCCGCATCGAGGGCATCGGCGAGCTGCGCAACACCTGCCGCGTCGACCGCCGCGCCGGCTGACCATGCCCACCGTGCCCATCGCGGGGACGGCGGTACGGAAGACCGCGGAGGAACGGGCGCCGGGGATCGGGGCCGGAACCGGCTCCCCGGCGCCGGTCCACATGGTCACCAGCCGACGATCCTGCGCACCTCGGACTTGAGGATCTTGCCGCTCGGGTTGATGGGCATCTCCTCGGGGGCCAGGAAGGCGATGCGCTTGGGGACCTTGTAGCCGGCGAGGCTGCCCCGCAGGAACGTCTTGAGGTCGTCCTCGCCGACCCGTTGGCCGGGACGCACGCTCACGACGGCGCGGACCTCCTCGTCCCACTCCTCGCTCGGCACCCCGACCACGACGGCCTCCATCACCGCGGGATGGGTGTACAGCAGTTGCTCGATCTCGGCGCTGTACACGTTCTCCCCGCCCGACTTCACCATGTCCTTGGCCCGGTCGCGGAAGTAGATGAAGCCCTCCTCGTCGCGCACCGCCAGATCGCCGGTGTGCAGCCATCCGCCGCGCAGCGCCTCGGCCGTGGCTTCCGGCCGGTTGAAGTACCCCCGCATCAGGCCCGGCCCGCGGACGCACAGTTCGCCGACCTCGCCGACGGGGACCTGCCGGTCGTCCGCCCCCCGAAGCTCGACCTCGGCGAGGAAGTACTCCTTGCCGATGGATCCGTCCACCTCCGGGCGGAAGACGTCCCGCGGTTGCAGGCGCGTCACCATCGGTCCTGCCTCGGTCAATCCGTACCGGAAGTACAGATCGGTGTCGGGCATGGCCTCGCGGACGGCCTCTTTGTCCGGCATCCGCAGTGTGCCTCCGCCGCTGTGGATCGCGCGGACCTGCCGCCGTACGCCGTCACGGTGCAGGACGCCGGCCCGATGCAGTCGCCGGATCATGTTGGGGATCAGGAAGAAGTTGGTGATCCGCTCGCGCTCCACCAGCCAGCCGAACTCGTCTTCGTCGAAGCGCCGCATGAACACGCTCGCCGCTCCGGTGACATAGTGCGGCAGGAACCAGCACAACAGCGCGGCGGAGTGGAACATCGGCACCACGATGAGGCCTCGGTCGTCATGCGCCTGGCCGATGCGGCAGTCGACGATCTCGTTGAGGGCGTTGGACAGGATGGCGCGGTGGGAGAGTTCCACTCCCTTGGAGAACCCGGTGGTGCCGCCGGTGTAGAGCATGCACGCGATGGATTCGAGGTCGACGTGCAGGTCGAGCGGTGAATCGTCGCCGAGCATCCCCTCGAACTCGTCGCCCTCGTGCACGACAGCGCGGACGTGGGCGAGCTCGCCGCTGTCGCGCGCTTTCGCGAATGCGTCCCGGCACTCGTCATCCACCAGGACCACGCGGGCTTGGGAGTCGTTGATCCCGTGGACGAGTTCGGCGGTCGCCCACCGCCAGTTGTAGGGCACGTAGACCGCGCCCGCGGCCACGGTGCCGAGAAATGTCTCGGCACTGAAGACGCCATTGCAGGCCAGCACGCCCACGTGTTCGCCCGGTCGCACGCCCAGGGCCAGCAGCCCGCGCGCGATCGCCCACGCGCGATGTGACAGCTGGTCGTGCGTGTAGCGCCGCTTGGAGTCCACGACGGCTTCCCGGGTGCCGTTGTGTCGCTCGTTGATGTGAATGAAGTCGGCGAGGGACCGCATCGCTCTTCTCCCTTCCGGCGCGAGACTAACGTACGTACGTACGTCTGGGAAGGGTGTTCGGATCCGCGCGCGGCACCCGGGGGCGCCGTGGGACGCACCGAACCAGGAACAACTCCCCGGCACCCTCACCGCTTAACCTGCAGAAACGGATCACACGGTGGCAGCTCATACACCACCTCAGTGGACGTGACCGCTCTCCCACCCCGCAGAAGCCCGGGACGGTGCTACCGGAGACGCGAATCTCGGCGGCGTACGGCTGGCACGCGCGGCAACGATGTGATCAAGTGAAGGCCCAGCTCAGAGGGCAAAGAGGCTGGGAAGAAGAGCGCGCCCTGAGGGATTCGAAC
>JADGHC010000563.1 GCA_019689655.1 Microbispora sp. | reverse complement strand
CGATCCGCCTGGCGGATCGGCTTTCCCTGCCCCGCTACGCGGGAGGGTCCGCTTCACCCCCGGCCTGAAGGCCGGAGCACTGCGGACGAGCCTGGTAGCCCATGTGGCGGGGTGCTCCCCTTGGCGCGGCGGCGGAGTCGTCCAATACGGCCGCACCCCGTCGATGGCGCCGGGCGGCGTCACATAGGTGAGCGTGCCGAAGGGGCTGTCCATCGTGTCCAGCAGATCGTCCACCCGGGGCTGCCGCATGCCCGACGGGTCGATCCTGCCGAGACCGTCGAGCCACGCCGCGGTCCTCGCCAGCGACACCTCGACATGCCAGGAACCGCCCTCGGCCGCCCGCCGCAGCAGCGCGGCGACCACGCCGAACGCCGCCAGGTAGCCGGTGCCGTGGTCGAGAGCCTGCGCGGGCAGCGGGTGGGGCCGCAGGCCGTCGCCGTTCTCGTGGGCGATCCCGCACGCCATCTGGACGAGGCTGTCGAACCCTCTCCTCGACGCCCACGGTCCACGCGTGCCGTACGCCGAGATGTCGGCGTAGACGATGCCGGGCCGCAGGGCGGCGAGGTCGTCCGGTCCGAATCCCCTCGCCCGCAGGGCCCCCGGCCGATACGCCTGAATGACCACGTCTGCCTGCCGGATCAACTCCCGCAGCAGGTCGGCCTCCGAGCGCAGGTCGATGTGGCACGACCGCTTGCCGAACGCCGTCTCCACCACGAGCCCCGGCACCTCGGGCACGTGGGCGGCGCCCACACGCAGCACGTCAGCCCCGTATGCCGCGAGCGCCCGCGCGGCCACCGGCCCCGCGATCACGCGGGTCAGATCGAGGACCCGTACGCCGCCGAGCGGCCGCTCGGGCATAGGGACTCCCCCGGCGACGCCGCCCGGCGGACGGCGATCCCAGACGAGCCCGGCGCCACCCTCACCTTGGCCGGCCCGGCTCCACCCGCTATCACCATGCCCGGGGTCGCCCTGCCCGGTCCCGCTCCACCCGCTCTCACCATGCCCGCGCTCGCCGTACCCGGTCCCGCCGCGGCCGGCCTCGCCTCCCTGGCCGAACCCGTCGGGCAGCCGGGAGACGCCTATTAGGGGAAGACCGGCCAGCGCCCGCGACTGGGGGTGCGCGAGCCATTCGTCCCGGCTTCGCATCGCCGCCGCGCAGCCCCCTTCGGCGATCACGGCCTCCTCTATGTCCACCGCCGCACGACCGGCACACGCCCTGACCACGTCCTCCTTGTCCGAGCCAGGGGGCAGTCCGAGGGCGCGCAGAGCGGCATCACGATGGTGGCCGAAGTTGCAGTGAAGCCGGACCCAGCCGTCGGAGGTGCGGTAGTCCCCCGACAGCGCGGCCCAGACGTCCACGGCCTTCCCGCCGATCCGGAAGTGCCGCTCGCTCTGGAAGGCCACGGCGGCGTGCCGCATGTCGATCGTGACGTCCGGGTCGCGGCGCACGCCGCGAGACGATTCCGGGCCGCCGGCTCCGGCTCTCCCCTTCATCCGGGCGTACGCTGCGACGGCGGCGGCCAGGGCGCCGGCCGAGGCCGCGGCCATCGCGCCGAGGGGAAAGACGGACGGCAGCACGGGGTCTTCGCCGGTCACCCTGACCTCGGGCAGGGTGACCCCGACGCTTGCGCCGAGCTCACTGATCAGCTTCGCGGTCACCACCGACTCCTCACTCCCGATCCCTGCGGCGCCCGGGGTCCGGCGGCGTGGCGCCGGTATGTCTCGCCACCCGCGAACCCAGGCCAGTCTCCCTGCCGGTCCCAGCCTGCCCGTGTGCGGCCCCCCTGCTTCCGCCCCCGGTCTCGGCTGTGGATGACGCGATCGTTCTCACGACGCTCACCTGCGGTTTCCTTCAGCCGTCCACAGCCGCGGATTCGCGTGTCCGGCTTTTCCACAGAACGGCGTTCGGCCGTTCGGCGCGAGCGCAGCTTCGGCGAATGTCTGCGCCGGAGGTGGTCCCATGACGGCGAAGGATCGGCTGGGCAAGCACGGTGAACAGCTCGCCGCGACCTTCCTGGCGGCGAAAGGCATGCGCATACTCGACCGAAATTGGCGCTGCGCGGAGGGCGAGATCGACATCGTCGCGCGTGACGGAAACGCGCTGGTGATCGTGGAGGTGAAGACCCGCTCCGGGCGCAGCCACGGCACGGCCTTCGAGGCGGTGACCGGAGAGAAGCTGCAGCGCCTGCGAACTCTGGCCCGCAGGTGGCTGGCCATGCACTCCGAGCGCTTCGACTCGATAAGGGTCGACGTGATCGCGATCGAGCGGTTCGCCGGAGACTTCTCACTCAGGCACGAACGGGGGGTGGCCTGAGATGCCGGTCGCCCGCACGCACTGCGTCGGTCTCGTGGGCGTCACCGGACGGCTCGTGGAGGTCGAGGCCGATGTGGGCCCCGGCATCGCCGGGACGCACTTCATCGGGCTTCTCGACACCGCGATCAGCGAAGCCCGCGGCCGCGTGAGATCCGCACTGATCAACAGCAGGTTCGCCTGGCCCGACGCACGGGTCACCGTGAGCCTGTTCCCGGCCGCCCTGCCCAAACGGGGATCGAACTTCGATCTGGCCATCGCCATCGCGGTGCTCGGCGCGGCCGGCGCGGTGCCCGCACAGCGGATCGCGGCGCCGGTGTTCCTCGGCGAGCTCGGCCTCGACGGGCGCGTCCGGCCGATCAGAGGCGTGTTGCCTGCGGCGCTCGCCGCCGCGGAGGCGGGGATGAGCACGATCGTGGTGCCCGCGCTCAACGCCGCGGAGGCCGCTCTCGTGCCCGACCTCACCGTGGTTCCGGTCGCCACTCTCGGCGAACTGGTGGAGTGGCTGCGCTCGGGCGACCTGCACCGGCTCCCCGTGGTCGCGGATGCCGCCTCGCTGCCGCGGGAGGCCGGGGACCCCGGCACGCCACAGCCGGACCTGTGCGACGTGGCGGGGCAGCCGACGGGCCGCAAGGCGCTGGAGGTGTGCGCCGCCGGAGGGCACAACCTCTGGATGCTGGGCCCGCCGGGAAGCGGCAAGACCATGCTGGCCGAGCGCCTGCCGACCCTTCTGCCGCCGCTCGATCAGGAGCAGGCTTTGGAAGTGTCGGCCATCCACTCGGTGGCGGGGACGCTGCCGCCGGGGCGTCCGCTGCTCACCCGGCCTCCCTTCGTCGCCCCGCATCACAGCGCGACGATGGCGGCCGTCGTCGGCGGCGGGAGCGCAGGCGTCGTACGGCCCGGGGCGGTGTCGCTCGCGCACCGGGGCGTGCTCTTCCTGGACGAGGCACCCGAGTTCGCGACGGCCGTGCTCGACTCTCTGCGGCAGCCCCTCGAGTCGGGAACCGTGACGATCGCACGGGCGGTCGGCACGGTCACGTTCCCCGCCCGATTCATGCTGGTCCTGGCGGCCAACCCATGCCCCTGCGGCCTGCAGGGTACGACGGGGCGCTCGTGCGGGTGCACCCCCGCGGGCCGGCGCCGCTACCTCGGCCGGATCTCCGGGCCGTTGCTCGATCGCGTCGACGTGAAGGTGAAGATCGGCCGGGCTACCCGGGCCGAGCTGCTCGCGGACCGGCACTTCGTGGAGACCAGCGCGACGGTGGCCGAGCGGGTGAGGCAGGCGCGCGATCGGGCCGCCAGGCGATTGGCCGGCACCCCCTGGCGCACAAACGCCGAGGTGTCCTCATCCGCGTTGCACCGCGAGTTCCGCCCGTCCGACGCGGCGATGGCCCCGCTGCATCGAGGTCTCGATGTGGGCACGCTCAGCGCACGCGGCCTGGATCGCGTGCTCCGAATCTCTTGGACGCTCGCGGATCTCGCGGGCAAGGACCGTCCGGGCCGGACCGAGACGTCGGCGGCCCTCGCACTATGGCTCGGAGCGGATTGATGGAAACGACCGGATTTCCCGGCGCCGAAAGTTTCTCCGGCGTCCCAAGCACACCGGCCGGCGACGCCCTCGCCCGGGCAGCGGGTGGCCCCGGCGCGGCAGATCCCCGCGTGGGGAGGGATATCCCCGATCCGCGAGACGGCGCCGATGGCGGGGCCGCCGG
>JADGHC010000562.1 GCA_019689655.1 Microbispora sp. | reverse complement strand
GTGACCGCGCCCACACTGACACCGCACGTCAGAGGGTACGCAGGGCCTCGGGGAGCGCCTGGGCGACGTCGAGGGCGGCGATCGGCGCATCCCCCTGCCCCGTGATGCCGCCGCCCGCGGCGATCCGCGCCGCCAGCCCGTGGACGTACGCCGCGCAGGAGGCCGCGTCGTAACCCGGCAGCCCGGCGGCCAGCAGGGCCCCCGCGATGCCCGACAACACGTCGCCGGTGCCGCCCGTGGCCAGCCAGGGCGTCCCCGTGGTGTTGACCCGCACCGGCCTGTCCTGCTCCGCGACCAGCGTGGTCGAGCCCTTGAGCAGCACCGTCGCCGCCAGCTCCGCGGCGGCCCTGCGTACGTGCTCCAGCCGCCTGGCCTCGATGCGCTCGCGCGGCACCCCGAGCAGCCGCGACAGCTCGCCCGCGTGGGGCGTCAGCACGGTGGGGGCGGCCCGGCGCAGCAGCGTGCGGTCCTTGGCGATCAGCGTCAGCCCGTCGGCGTCCACCAGCACGGGCACCGCGGTGGACAGCACGGCGCGGGCCACCGCGTGCGCCTCCGGGCCGGTCCCGAGCCCCGGGCCGAGCACCCACGCCTGCACCCGCCCGACCTCGTCCAGCGAGCTCTTCAGCACCAGCGACGGGTCGAGCACGGTCGTGACGGCCTCCGGCCAGCGGGTCCTGACCATCCGTACCGGCTCGGCGGAGCTCGCGAAGCGGATCAGTCCCGCGCCCGCGCGCACCGCGCCGGCGACCGAGAGCACGGCGGCCCCGGTGAACCTGTCGCTGCCGGCGGCGATCCCGACGACGCCGCGCCGATATTTGTCGCTGTCCGCGCCCGGGCGGGGCAGCAGGTCGGCCACGTCGTCGCCGGTCAGCGCGGCCACCTCGGGGTCCGGCAGGAAGGGGCCGAGGCCGATGTCCACCAGCTCGACCGCGCCCGCGTGGGCGGCGCCGGGATCGACCAGCAGGCCGACCTTGTACGCCCCGAACGTCACCGTCAGGTGCGCGCGGACCGCCGGTCCGTCGACCCGTCCACTGCTCGCGTCCACCCCGCTCGGCACGTCGACCGCGACGACCAGGCCCTCGGTTTCCTCGGTCAGCCTCGCCAGCGTCCCGTACGGCTCCCGCAGCGCGCCGCTGCCCCCGATGCCGACGAGGCCGTCCACGACGAGGTCCGCGCCGGTCACCAGCTCGCGGGCCCGCGCGGCGTCGTAGGGATACGCCCGGCCGCCCGCCTCGCGGAGCGCCGACAGGCCGCCCTCGTGGGTACGCGAACCGGCGAGGATCGCCTCCACCCGCGCTCCCCGGCGGGCCAGCCGGGCCCCGGCGTACAGGGCGTCCCCGCCGTTGTCGCCGCTGCCGATCAGCAGCGCCACGCGGGAGCCGTACACCCGCCCGCAGGAGCCGGCGAGCAGGTGCGCGCAGACCGCGGCGAGCCCGGCCGCGGCCCTGGCCATCAGCGTTCCTTCGGGCAGCCTCGCCATCAGGGCGAGCTCGGCGGAGCGGATCTGGTCGGAGGTGTAGGCGGTCCGCATGGGTCTGACGGTAGCCTGCCGCGACGACGATGGCGATCACCCCGTGCCCGGGGACCGAGCGGCACAGCCGCGGTTCGGATAGCGGCAGACGGGGACTCGGGACTCGGCGAACGGCGGCTCAGGATTCGGCGACGACGTAGGCGACCGCCATGCCGCCGTCGTGCGACAAGGAGACGTGCCATCTGCGTACGCCGAGGTCGCGGGCCACCTCGGCGGCCCGGCCCGTGATCCGCAGCTCCGGCCGGCCGCCCCCGCCGCGCACGATCTCCGCGTCCAGGTGCCGCAGGCCGGGCGGAGCCCCGAGGGCCTTGGCCACGGCCTCCTTGGCGGCGAACCGCACGGCCAGCGACTCCAGCGGCAGCGCGCTCTCGGCATCGGTGAACAGGCGTCCACGCAGCGCGGGCGTACGTTCCAGGGCCGCGCCCAGGCGCGCCACCTCGACCACGTCCACCCCGATGCCCACGATCACACCGTCAGCGTACGGCGTGGCAGTGGGTCAGAGGTTCTTTCCCAGTTACGCAGCGAAGTAATCCATCGATTTTTATCCACAGGCTGTGCAGGACGCTCCCGGGCGGGCGGGAGAATGACCGTGCCCGGCCGTCCCGGCCCGGCATTCCGAAACACCTCGCATGCGCGGGGAGCACTTGAGCGTCGGGCGGCACGCGGGTTTGCCTGCGGAGACCGGGCCGGAAAGCCGTTTGCACCGCAGGGGGTTATCTCGAGTGTGCGGGCGAAACAGGGCGCTCCGGACAAGCCCCTCAATTCAGGCGAATGAGGGGGCATGGCTACGCTTGCCGTCGTGGCAGATGGGGACGCGTACGTCGAACTGAGCCGTGAACAGTGGAGCGACCTGCGGAAGAACACGCCGCTCACGCTCACGGAGGCGGAGCTGGAGGAGCTTCGCGGCGTCCACGACCCGATCGACCTGTCCGAGGTCACCGACATCTACCTGCCGCTCACCCGGCTGCTGAACCTGCACTTCACGGGGTCGCGGCAGCGCGGCGCGGCCGTCGGCGCGTTCCTCGGCGAGCAGAGCGCGCCCCCGCCGTACGTGCTGGGCATCGCGGGCAGCGTCGCGGTCGGCAAGTCGACCACGGCGCGCCTGCTGCACACGCTGCTCGCCCGCTGGCCCGAGCACCCCCGGGTCGATCTGATCACCACCGACAGCTTCCTGTACCCGAACAAGGTGCTGGAAGATCGCGGGATCATGCACCGCAAGGGCTTCCCGGAAAGCTACGACCGGCGGGCGCTGGTGAGCTTCGTCGCCGACGTGAAGGCGGGCCGTCCCTCGGTGGAGGCGCCGGTCTACAGCCACCTGGAGTACGACATCGTGCCGGGAGCCGTGCAGACGGTGGACCGGCCGGACATCCTCATCGTCGAGGGCCTCAACGTCCTGCAGCCCGCGCCGCCGGACGCCCTCGCCGTCTACGACTACTTCGACTTCTCGATCTACGTGGACGCCCGGATCGAGGACATCCGCACCTGGTACGTCGAACGCTTCCACAAGCTGCGCAGCACGGCCTTCTCCGACCCGAAGTCCTACTTCCGGCACATCGCCGAGCTGTCGTACGAGGAGGCGACCGCCTTCGCGGAGAACGTCTGGCGGGAGATCAACGAACGCAACCTGATCGAGAACATCGCTCCCACCCGCCACCGGGCCGACCTGATCCTGCAAAAAGGCTCCGACCACTCCGTCAGACGGGTACGGCTGCGCCGCATCTAGTTGTTCTGTCCATGGACATCGGTGACAGCGGAGGATCGTCGGCGACACGCTGCCGACGACCTTGAAGAAGGCGCGGGCCTTCTGGCGTGGCGTAAGCCGGCCAAGATTCACATCGCGGCCTCATGCCCTGCCGTAATGCCCTGCTGAGCGCAACCGGCAGAATCCGGCTCGCGCGCCTCATCGTCGAGGGCGGCTGGAGCATCCGCAACAGCGGCTGAACGCTTCCAGATCCCACACCATTGCCTCCCGCCGACCCGCCGCTACCGCACCCACGACGCGCCGGGGATGGCCGGCCCGGTCTTCCCACCCACGTCGCGGCCCTGCCCGTACCGCGCAGCGGACCGAGCGGCGCCGGAGACCCGCCTAATGACCAGAGCGGCCGGCCGGACACGCACCGGAACCTCGAAGGCCGCCATGGTCCTGCCCCGGTGTTTCCCGGGCCGGCCGAAGGTGATCGCCCGATCCAATCAGTACGGCGGCGTGCGAACCCGTGATCTTTTCCGGTCACAGCACCAGAGGGGTGCTGTCGTGGCCACCCCTACCGAACCCGTGCTCGTGCACGTTACTGCCGGATCCCCCGGCCGCGACTTCGTGAACCTGTGACCCCAACAATTCGTGTTCTGCGGTTGCGGAGAGTGACAGTCTCGGATGAGAATCAAAACAAGTATTCGAATCAATGGCGGGAGGTGTCATGGATCTGTTCGATGTTGATCCTTGGCACTCTCGTCGTTCGGATGATGGTGCTGGGGCGGAAAACGGGGCGGCTCGGGGCGATGCG
>JADGHC010000561.1 GCA_019689655.1 Microbispora sp. | reverse complement strand
GCTCCCGCAGGCGCTCGGTCGCCTCGACGTCGACGACCACGTCGTCCCGGGTGCCGGAGAGCACGACGCCGTAGTCCTCACGGGCGCCTTCGAACGAGACCTTCCCGTCCCGCACGTCGGCGACGACGCTCTCGACCGGCCGGTCGTACGGTGAGCCCCAGCCGCCGCCTCCGGTGGTACGGATGCGGATGACCTGCCCGGCGCGCACGGGGAAGTCGTCGACCAGGCCCTCCATCTCCACGCCGTCGACCGTGACCCGGAAGGGACGGCCCGCCCGGCCGCCGTTGACGCCCCAGCACGACAGGATCGACCGGTCCGCGATGGACATGAAGGAGGCGTCCCGCAGCATGCGGATGTGCTTGTCATAGCCGAGGCCGCCGCGGAACCGCCCGGGCCCGCCGCTGTCCACGGCCAGGCCGAGCCGCTCGACCCGCAGCGGCCAGCGCGCCTCGGCGAACTCCACCGGGATGTTGCGGCTGTCGGGGACCACGTGGATGGTGTCCTCCCCGTCGGCGTACCAGCGCCCGCCCGACCCGCCGCCGAGCACCTCGCGCATGAGGTACGGACCGTCGTCCGACTCGCCGTACACGCCGGTGTAGCGGATGGTCTCCTGGTCGGCGGGCATGCGGCCGCCGGTGGCCTTGGCCAGCACGCCCGCGAGCACGCCGAGCAAGCGCAAGATCACGAAGGTGCGGGCGTTCGTCGGCGCGGGGAAGATCGGCGTGAGCAGGGTGCCCTTCTCCGGGAAGACCATCTTGATCAGCGGCACGACGCCCTCGTTGACGTCGAGCTCGGCCATCCGCTCGGGCGTGTCGGCGAGGTTGCGCAGGATCGGCGCCAGCCACTTCTTCAGGAAGACGCCGTCGGCGTAGTCGCCGGCGTGGTTGATCGGCCCCTTGGCCTGCGGCGAGGTGCCGGTGAAGTCGATCGTCAGCGGCGGGTCGGCCGAGTGGTCGACGGTGAGCGTGATCCGCTGGGTGTGCAGGCGCGGCTCGTCCACCCCGTCGTGCTCGGCGTAGTCCTCCCAGACGTACACGCCCTCGGGGATCTTCGCCAGCAGCTCCCGCCGGAACGTCTCGGTCGTCTTGTCGATGATGGCGTCGAAGCACGCCTCGACCGCCTCCCGGCCGTACCGGCCGAACAGCTCGCCGAGCCGCCGGGCGCCCATGAGGCAGGCCGAGCACTCCGCGTCGAGGTCCCCGGCCAGCGAGTCGGGCATCCGGGAGTTGCGCGTCATGATGGTGAGCGCGGCTCGGTTGGGCACCCCCCGGTCCCACAGCTTGATCGGCGGGACCATCAGCCCCTCCTCGAACGCGCTGCGCGCGTGCGACGGCATCGACCCCGGAACGGCGCCGCCGATGTCGTCGTGGTGGCCGAACGCCTGGACGAACGCGACGACCTCGCCCTCGTGGAAGACCGGCACCGTCACGCACAGGTCGGGCAGGTGGCCGATGCCTCCCTCCGACAGGTAGACGTCGTTGTGGAAGAACACGTCACCCGGCCGCATCGTCTCGATCGGGAAGTCGCGGACGACCGGCTGCACCAGCGCCGAGTAGGAGCGCCCGGTCAGCTTGCGCAGCCGCACGTCGTGGATGCCGGCGCGGAAGTCGTGGGCGTCGCGGATCATCGGCGACCTCGCCGTACGGGCGATCGCGGTCTCCACCTCCATCTCGACCGAGGCGAGCGTGCCCTCCACGATCTCGACCAGCACCGGGTCAGCCCTGCCGCTCATCGCTCACCACCACGAGGTTGCCGTAGTCGTCCATGGTCGCCGTGAAGCCGGGGTGCACCGGCAGGGTCGAGCCGTACTCCTCGATCACGGCCGGGCCGCGCACCACCGCGCCCGCGCCGAGGTCCGCCCTGCGGTAGATCACGGTCCTGGCCCACTGCTCGAAGAACACGTCACGGGTCGCGATCGGGCTCGGCTCGTCTTCCTGGCGCGGCCTGCGCGCGATCTTCGGCCGGGTGATCGGGCCGATGCCGGACACCCGCAGGTTGACCCACTCGACGGCGTGCCGGGGATCGTCGCGGTAGCCGTACCCGTAGAGCCTCTCGTGCTCGGCGTGGAACCGCTCGGCGACCTCGGCGAGCCACGCCTCGTCCACCGGGCCGTCGGGGGCGGGCACCCGCACCTCGTACGCCTGACCGTAATAGCGCAGGTCGGCGCTGCGGGCGTACACGTGCTCGGCGAAGCCCTCCCGGTCGAGCGCGGCCGCCGCCTGGGCCTCCAGCTCGCCGAGGATCTCCCCGACCACGGCGGGCGAGGGATCGCGGGCGACGTACGTGCGCACATAGTCGTTCTTCACGTCGACCGTGAGCAGGCCGAACGCGGACACGTTCCCGGGGTCGGGCGGGACGATCGCGGCCCGCAGGCCGAGGATGTCGATGAGGCGGCAGGCCAGCAGCGGCCCGGAGCCGCCGAAGGCCACCATCGGGAAGTCCCGTACGTCGAGGCCCCGCTGGACGGTGATCCGCCTGATCGCGTTGGACTGGTTGAACGCGCTGATCTCCAAGATCCCGGTGGCGCAGCGTTCCGGGGTCAGCCCCAGCCGGCCCGCCAGCGCCTCGACGCCGGCCCGCGCGGCGGCGACGTCGAGCGGGATCTCGCCGCCGAGCAGGTGCGGGGGCACCCGGCCGAGGAAGACGTGCGCGTCGGTCACCGTGACCTCGGTGCCGCCCTTGCCGTAGCAGATCGGCCCGGGGTCGGCCCCCGCCGATCTCGGGCCGACCTTCAGCGTCCCCTCCGGCGACACCCAGGCGATGGACCCGCCGCCCGCCCCGACCGTGACGATGTCGATCATCGGGATCTTGCACGGGTAGCGGCCGATGCTGCCCTCGGTCGTCAGCGACGGCTCTCCGTCCACCACGACCGCCACGTCGGTCGAGGTGCCGCCGCCGTCGAGGGTGATGACGCTGGGGTGACCGGCGGTCCCGGCGATGAGCGCCGCGCCGAGCGCCCCGGCGGCGGGGCCGGACAGCACGGTCGTGATCGGCTGGTGCACGACCTCGGCGGCCGACAGCACGCCGCCGTTGCTCTTCATGACCGAGAACGGCCGGCCGAGCCGGTCCGACAGGTTCTCGATGTACCGCCGCATGGTCGGCTTGACCGCCGCGTCCACCAGCGTGGTCACCGATCGCTCGTACTCGCGGTACTCCCGCAGCACGTCGCTCGACAGCGACACCACCGCCTCGGGGTGCTCGCGCTCCAGCACCTCGCGCATCCGCCGTTCGTGCTCCGGGTTGGCGTAGGAGTGCAGGAAGCACACCCCGATCGCGGTGACGCCCCGCTCCCTGAACCACCGCGCGACGGCCACGGCCCGCTCCTCGTCGAACGGCCGCACCTCCCTGCCGAGGTGGTCGAGCCGTCCCCCGACGGTCCGTACCCGGTGGACGGGCACGATCCGCGGGGGTTTGACCCAGAAGTAGGAGTTGCCGTAGCCGTCCGGCACGCTCTGCCGGGCGATCTCCAGGATGAACTCGAAGCCCTCCGTGGTGATGAAGCCCAGGTGGGAGGTGCCGCGGTCCTCCAGGAGCTGGTTGGTGGCGACGGTGGTGCCGTGGACGAGCGCGGACACGGCGTCGAGGGCGCGGGACCCCGCGTGGGCCTCGAGCACCTTGTGCACGCCCGCCATGAACCCGTCGGCGGGGTTGGCGGGAGTCGAGGGAGTCTTGGTCGTGATGATCCGGCCGGACTCCTCGTCGACGAGCACGACGTCGGTGAAGGTGCCTCCGGTGTCGACCCCGATGCGGACGCTGGACATGCTCCGTGTCTACCGATCGCCGCCGACCGGACGAACCGGCGCACTCTGCCGAAGAATCGCCGTCCCGTCGTCACACCCTGCCCGGACGGACGGCTCAGATCGCGCAGGCGCCGTCGTCGCAGGCCTCGCCCGCCGCCTCCGCGGCCGCCGTCTCCCCGGCCGTACGTGCGGCCACCTCCCGCAGGGCGGCCACGAGGGTCTCGACGGGCTGCGCGCCCGAGACGGCGTACTTCTCCTCGAACAGGAACAGCGGGACGGCGCTCACGCCGAGCGCG
>JADGHC010000560.1 GCA_019689655.1 Microbispora sp. | reverse complement strand
CTCCTCGTCGGACCCGCCCTCCCGGACCCGCTGCCGCAGCCGCCGGTAGAGCGCCCGCTGCGCACCGACCAGTGCCGAGGCGACGACGCGGGGCAGCGGGTCGCCGGGCTCCGCGCCCGCCTCGGCCGCCAGCGCGTCGGTGAGGACCTGGATGATCCGCTCGTTGACCTCGTGCATCTTCCGCTCCAGGGAGGGGTTGCTGCTGACGAGGTCGTAGAAGCTGCGCGGCTGGACGAGGTCGCGCCGCATGCCCGGGATGAGCCTGGTCTGCGCCAGGCACATCGCACGGAAGGAGTCGAGGACGGAGAGCCCGGCGGGACGGCCGGTCACCGCCGCGAGCGACATCGCCTCCCGGTCCTCCGCCCGGTAGAAGACCAGGTCCTCCTTGGTCGGGAAGTGGTTGAAGACCGTCTTCTTCGACACCTGGGCGGCCGCCGCGATCTCGTCCACGGTGACCGCGTCGAACCCCCGGGCCCGGAAGAGCTCGCTCGCGGCGTCGGCGATGAGCTGCCGGGTCCGGTTCTTCTTCAGCTCTCGCAGTCCCACCGCACTCATGGGTACAGCGTATCGACCTTCCTTTGTTTACACCTGGTGTATTGTTACACCAAGTGTAATCAACACGGGAGGCGGGATGACGCATCCGGCGGTGGTCACCACCGGCCTGACCAAGCATTTCGGCGACGTCGAGGCCGTACGCGGCATCGACCTGACCGTGCACAGTGGGGAGATCTTCGGCTTCCTCGGCCCGAACGGCGCGGGGAAGTCCACGACGATCAGCATGCTCTGCACCCTGACCACCCCGACCGCGGGCGAGGCGCGCGTGGCCGGATACGACGTGGTGCGCGAACGCGACGACGTACGGCGCTCGATCGGGCTGGTGTTCCAGGACCCGACGGTGGACGGCTATCTGACGGCCGAGCGCAACCTGCGCTTCCATGCCGAGCTGTACGGCGTGCCCCACGCCGACATCGGCCCGCGACTGCGCGGCGTGCTCGAGATGGTGGGGCTGTGGGACCGGCGCGACGCTAAGGTCTCCACGTTCTCCGGCGGCATGCGGCGGCGGCTGGAGATCGCCCGCGGCCTGCTGCACTCGCCGCGCGTGCTGTTCCTCGACGAGCCCACGGTGGGCCTGGACCCGCAGACGCGCAGCTCGATCTGGTCCTACATCCGGGAGCTGAAGGAGGCCGAGGACATCACGGTCTTCCTGACCACCCACTACATGGACGAGGCCGAGCACTGCGATCGGATCGCCATCATGGACGGCGGCCGGATCATCGCGCTCGACACCCCCGGCGCGCTGAAGGCCGCCGTCGGCAAGGACCGCGTCCAGTTCCAGACCGACGACGCCTCGGGGGCGGTCGCCGTACTGGCCGAGCGGTTCGGCATCCGGGCCGTCGCCTCCGGCGACACGGTCGTCTTCCAGGTGCACGAGGGGGAGCGGTTCGTGCCGGAACTGTTCTCGCGGTCGGGGCTGCCGATCCGGTCGATCAGCGTGGCCCGGCCCAGCCTCGACGACGTGTTCATGTCGTACACCGGCCGGTCGATCCGCGACGCGGAGGCGTCCGGTGGTGGCGGTGCACGCCGCGCGGCCGCACTCGCCGCGGCCCGGGGAGGCCGGCGATGACCGTGACGCCGAAGGGGACGCCCGAGGACATGTACCAGGACGTATCGGTCGCCGGCGACCGGGCGGCGGGCTCGCGGGACGAAACGCCGGCGAGGCCCCTGCGCGTCGCGGCGGTCCGGGTGCCCGAGCGCACCCCGGCGAGCGAGCTGCGCGCCGTCAAGGTGGTCTGGCAGCGCGAGATCATCCGGTTCTTCAACGGCCGGCTGCGCATCCTCACCTCGCTGGTGCAGCCGTTCCTGTTCCTCTTCGTGCTCGGCACCGGCCTGACGCAGCTCACCTCGGGCGGCACCGGCGGGATCAACCTGCGGACCTTCCTCTACCCCGGCATCCTGGCCATGGCCGTCCTGTTCACCGCCATGTCCTCGGCCGCCTCGATCGTCTGGGACCGGGAGTTCGGCTTCCTGCGGGAGATGCTGGTCGCGCCGGTCTCCCGCGCGTCGATCGTCATCGGCAAGTGCCTGGGCGGGGCCACCGTCGCGGCGTTCCAGGGGCTCGTCGTCATCTGCATCGCCGGTGCGGTGGGCGTGCCGTACGCGCCCGGGCTGATGCTCGGCGTGTTCGGCATCCAGGTGCTGCTGGCCTTCACCATCACGGCCTTCGGGGTCACGATGTCCGTACGGGTGCGGGAGATGCAGTCGTTCATGGCGCTCAACCAACTGCTGATCATGCCGCTGTACTTCATGTCGGGCGCGATGTTCCCCGCGTCGAACCTGCCCACCTGGCTGACCGTGGTCAACCGGATCGATCCGCTGTCGTACGCCGTGGATCCCATCCGGCGGCTGGTCTTCGCCCATCTGGACCTGAGCGCGGCCGTGCGCGCCCGGCTCGCGCCGGGGATGACGTGGGGGAGCTGGCACGTCCCCATCCCGGTCGAGGTGGCCGTCCTCGCGGCCCTCGGGCTCGCCCTGCTCGTGAGCGCGATCATCCAGTTCCGCAGAGCGGACTAGCGGAGGTTTCCGTACGTGCCGCGCCGCCGCCCGGCGCGCAGGCCTCGCGACGGCCCGTCCGGTGCGCTCCGACGGGCCGTCGCCGCCCGGACGTGGGCCGTTTCCACGAGTGCCGCGGGCCGTGGACGGCAGAAGTTCCGACTATCGGAACCGGTGTTTCTACTTTGCGTGTTCATTAAGTAACTTTCCGCAAGGGATACCGGCTCGCCGAGCGAGGAGGCCGACCATGACCGCGGACACCGTGGACACGTCCGTCGAGGACTTCAGTGAGACCGGCGGATTCGCCGCCGTCACGAATGCCGTCCGAGGTCGGGTCGACGAGCTGCTGGCCAGATTCCTGGACGAGCGGCGCCCCCCGGTCGGCGACCCGGACGTCGCCGAGGGCTACCGGCTGCTGCGCGAGTTCGTCGTCGGGGGCGGCAAGCGCATCCGGCCGCTGCTGTGCTATTGGGGCTGGCGGGGCGCCGGCGGCGAGGAGCCGTACGACGACCGGGCCGTCATCACCGGCGCGGCGCTGGAGCTCTACCACGCCGGCCTGCTGATCCACGACGACGTCATGGACGGCAGCGAGCTGCGCCGGGGACGGCCGAGCATCCACAAAGGGCTCGCCGGGGCCTCCCGATGGGCGGGGGCGGAGACCTTCGGCAGGTCCGCCGCCATCCTCCTCGGCGTGCTGGCCCAGGCGTGGGCCGACGAGCTGCTCGCCGAGGCCACCACCGGCGACGTGCGGGGGCGCGCGGCCCGCGAGCTGTTCAACCGGATGCGCACGGAGGTCGTCACCGGGCAGTACCTCGACATCCTGGCGCACACCCGCATGGACGCCGACGTCGAGCAGGCGCTGACGGTGATCCGCTACAAGACCGCCCGATACACCGTGGAGCGTCCGTTGCAGATCGGCGGGGCGCTCGCCGGGGCCTCGCCCGAGCTGCTCGAGGCGTACTCCCGGTTCGGCCTGCCTCTCGGAGAGGCGTTCCAGTTGCGCGACGACGTCCTCGGCGTCTTCGGCGATCCCGCGGTCACCGGCAAGCCGGTCCTCGACGATCTGCGCGAAGGCAAACGGACCGTGCTCATGGCGTACGCGTACGCGCGGGCGCGGGGACCCGAGCGGGAACGGCTGAGGGCCTGGCACGGCGCCCCCGGCCTGGACGAGCGGGGCGCGGCGGAGATCCGGCAGATCATCGTGGACACCGGCGCGCTCGGCGAGGTCGAGGATCTCATCGCGCTGCGGGCCGGACAGGCGATCGAGGCGCTGCGCGACCGCGCGATCGCCCCCGAGGCGGCGCGGGCGCTCGCGGCGCTCACCGAGCGGCTCACCCGCCGCGTCCGGTGAGGCGCCCGGCCGCCACCTCCCGCACGCCACACGCCGCCGGGGCCGCACCGTCCGGGGCCACACCGTCCGGGGTTGTACCGGCCGGGGTTGTACCGGCCGGCTCCGGGTCCGGCCGTACGGGCACCCGGCGCGTCCGGCGCGCCC
>JADGHC010000559.1 GCA_019689655.1 Microbispora sp. | reverse complement strand
GCTGCTGCTGGCCGACCTGGTGTGGGAGGACGGCTCGGACGTCGTGGCCTCGCCCCGGCAGATCCTGCGCCGCCAGCTCGCCCGGCTGGCCGAACGGGGCTGGACCGCGTACGTCGGCACCGAGCTGGAGTTCGTCGTCTACGACGACAGCTACGAGCAGGCCTGGCGGCGCGGCTACCGCGACCTGACCCCGGCCAACCTCTACAACGTCGACTACTCGCTGCTCGGCACCTCCCGGATCGAGCCGCTGCTGCGCAAGATCCGGCTCGGCATGGAGGGCGCTGGGCTGTACGTCGAGTCGGCCAAGGGCGAGTGCAACCTCGGCCAGCACGAGATCGCCTTCCGGTACGCCGACGCGCTCACCACGTGCGACAACCACGTGTTCTACAAGAACGGCGCCAAGGAGATCGCCGCCCAGGACGGCAGGTCGATCACCTTCATGGCCAAGCCGAACCAGCGCGAGGGCAACTCCTGCCACATCCACATCTCGCTGCGGGACGCCGGCGGCACCCCGATCATGGCGGGCGACGGGCCGTACGGGCTGTCGGAGACCGGGCGGCGGTTCATCGCCGGGCAGCTCGCGGCGCTGCGGGAGCTGACCCTGCTGTACGCCCCCAACATCAACTCCTACAAGCGGTTCGTACCCGGCAGCTTCGCGCCCACCGCGGTCAAGTGGGGCGTGGACAACCGCACCTGCGCGCTGCGGCTGGTCGGCCACGGCTCCTCCCTGCGGGTGGAGAACCGGGTGCCCGGCGGCGACGTCAACCCCTACCTGGCGGTCGCCGCCATGATCGCGGCGGGCCTGCGCGGCATCGACGCCGGGCTGGAGCTGGAGGAGCCGTTCACCGGGAACGCGTACGAGTCCGGGGCCGAGCGCGTGCCCGCCACGCTCCGCGACGCCCTGGCGCTGTGGGAGGAGTCGCCGATCGCCGAGGAGGCGTTCGGCAAGGACGTCGTCGAGCACTACGCCAACTACGCGAGGGTCGAGCTGGCCGCCTTCGACGCGGCGGTCACCGACTGGGAGCTCTACCGGGGGTTCGAACGGCTGTGAAGATAGTCAATCCGGCGACCGAGGAAGTGATCGCCGACGTCGAGATGGCGGACGCCGCCGAGGTGGACCGCGCGGTCGAGCGGGCCGTACGGGCCTTCTCCGCCTGGCGGGCGGTCGCCCCGGGCGAGCGGGCCCGGCTGCTGCGCCGCTTCGCGCAGGTCGTGGAGGACCACGCGGAGGAGCTGGCGAAGCTGGAGATCGCCAACGCGGGGCACACGGTCGGCAACGCCCGCTGGGAGGCGGGCAACGTCCGCGACGTGCTGAACTTCTACGCGGGCGCGCCCGAGCGCAACCACGGCAAGCAGATTCCGGTGCCCGGCGGGGTGGACGTCACGTTCGCCGAGCCGCTGGGCGTCGCCGGGATCATCGTGCCGTGGAACTTCCCCATGATGATCATGATGTGGGGGGTCGCACCGGCCCTGGCGGCGGGCAACACGGTGATCGTCAAGCCGGCCGAGTGGACGCCGCTGACCGCGCTGCGGCTGGCCGAGCTCGCCCTGGAGGCCGGCCTGCCGGAGGGCGTGCTGCAGGTCGTCCCCGGTGAGGGCGAGGTGGCCGGCGCCCGGCTGGTCGAGCACCCGGACGTACGGAAGATCGTGTTCACCGGCTCGACCGAGGTCGGCAGGCTGATCGGCGCCAAGGCCGCCGAGCAGGTCAAGCGGGTGACGCTGGAGCTGGGCGGCAAGAGCGCCAACATCGTCTTCGCCGACGCCGACCTGGACAAGGCCGTCGCGACCGCGCCGATGTCCGTCTTCGACAACGCCGGCCAGGACTGCTGCGCCCGCTCGCGCATCCTCGTGGAGCGCTCCGTCTACGACGACTTCCTCGCCCGGCTCGCCGAGGAGGTGCGCGCGGTGCGGGTCGGCGATCCGAACGACCCGCAGTCGCAGATGGGCCCGCTGATCAGCGCCGAGCACCGGGAGCGCGTCGCGTCGTACGTCGTCCCGGGGGACGTGTACGCCTCCGGGTCGTGCCCGGGCGGCCCCGGCTACTGGTTCCCGCCAACCGTGCTGGCCGGAGGGTCCTCGGAGTCCTTCCGCAGGGCGTTCACCGAGGAGATCTTCGGTCCCGTCGTCGCCGTCGTGCCCTTCGAGGACGAGGCCGACGCGGTGCGGATCGCCAACGACACGGCGTACGGCCTGTCGGGGTCGATCTGGACCCGCGACGTGGGCCGGGCGCTGCGCGTGGCACGCGCGGTCGAGTCGGGCACCCTGTCGGTCAACTCGCACTCCAGCGTCCGCTACTGGACCCCGTTCGGCGGCTTCAAGCAGTCGGGCCTCGGCCGCGAGCTCGGCCCGGACGCCCTGTCGGCCTTCACCGAGACCAAGAACGTCTTCATCGCCACGGAGTAGATCAATGCAGCGTTTGCAGGACCGCGTCGCCGTCATCACGGGGGCGGGCAGCGGCATCGGGCTGGCCACGGCCCACCGGTTCGCCCGGGAGGGCGCCAAGGTCGTGGTCGCCGACCTCGACGAGGAAGCCGGCGCCAAGGCGGCCGGGGAGGTCGGCGGCCTGTTCGTGAAGGCCGACGTCGCGAACGAGGATGACGTGGTCCGGATGTACCGGACCGCGTTCGACGAGTTCGGGCGCATCGACATCGCCTTCAACAACGCGGGCATCTCGCCGCCCGACGACGACTCGATCCTCGAGACCGGCATCGACGCCTGGCGCCGCGTGCAGGAGGTCAACCTCACCAGCGTCTACCTGTGCTGCAAGCACGTGATCCCGTACATGCAGCGCCAGGGCAAGGGCTCGATCATCAACACCGCGTCGTTCGTCGCGGTCATGGGCTCGGCCACCTCGCAGATCTCCTACACCGCCTCCAAGGGCGGCGTGCTCGCGATGAGCCGCGAGCTGGGCGTGCAGTTCGCCCGCGAGGGCATCCGGGTCAACGCGCTGTGCCCCGGCCCGGTGGACACCCCGCTGCTGCGGGAGCTGTTCGCCAAGGACCCCGAGCGCGCCCAGCGCCGTCTCGTCCACGTGCCGATGGGCCGGTTCGCGCGGGCCGAGGAGATCGCCGCGGCGGTCGCGTTCCTCGCCTCCGACGACGCGTCGTTCATCACCGCCTCGCAGTTCCTGGTCGACGGCGGCATCTCCGGCGCGTACGTCACCCCGCTGTAGGAGGATCGCCCGATGGCTCGCCCCGTGATCGGCGTGACGTGCTACGTGGAGCCGGCGAAGTTCACCGTCTGGGACATGCCCGCGGCGCTGCTGCCGTACATGTACGTCGAGCACATCGCGCGTGCTGGCGGGCAGCCGGTGATCCTGCCGCCCGCCGGGGAGCCCGCCGCGCTGGTGGAGCGGCTGGACGGGCTGATCATCGCGGGCGGGGGCGACATCGACCCCGCCCGGTACGGCGCCTCGCCCGCCGAGCAGACCGGATACGTCCGCGAGTTCCGTGACGAGGCGGAGTTCGCGCTGATGGAGGCCGCCCTGCGCACCGGCCTGCCGTTCCTCGGCATCTGCCGGGGCCTGCAGGTGCTCAACGTGGCGCTGGGCGGCACCCTCCATCAGCACCTGCCGGACGTGGTCGGCCACACCGCCCACTCCCCCGCCCCGGGGACCTTCGGACGTCTCCCCGTACGGCTCTCGCCCCGGCTGGCCGGGATCTACTCCGCCGAGGAGATCACGCCCGCCCACTACCACCACCAGGCGATCGACCGCCTGGCGGACGGGCTCGAGGTCACCGCCCGCGCGGACGACGGCACGATCGAGGCGGTCGAAGTCACGGGGGCCGCGTTCGCCCTGGCCGTCCAGTGGCATCCGGAGGCCGACGAGGACGGCCCGGTGTTTCGCGCCCTCGTCGCCGCCGCGCGCCACTGACCCTGCCGCTCACCGCCGGCCCCGTCTCCCACCGCTGACCCGGACTCTCTCCGCTGACCCCCGAGGCTCACCGCTTCCCCCGACGCTCGCCGCCGACCCCGCCGCGCGCCGCTCTCTCGCCGCCGAGCACAGCCGCGCCGTGCACGCCCGCGGCCGACCCGCCCGCGGCCCAGCGA
>JADGHC010000558.1 GCA_019689655.1 Microbispora sp. | reverse complement strand
CCCCCCCACGGGCGCCCCCACCCGGGGGGCCCCGCCCCCCGGGGCGGCCGCCCCCCCCCCGCGTTCGCGTGCACGGGTGTTACTTGGAAACGGCCTTGAGGTAGTCGGCGTTCATCCGGGCGATCGTGTCCAGCGGGATGCCCTTCGGGCACACCGCCGCGCACTCGCCGGTGTTGGTGCAGCCGCCGAAGCCCTCGGCGTCCATCTGCTCGACCATCGCCTTGACGCGGGAGGCGCGCTCCGGCTGGCCCTGCGGCAGCAGTCCCAGGTGGGTGATCTTCGCCGCGGTGAACAGCGAGGCCGAGCCGTTGGGGCAGGCCGCGACGCACGCGCCGCAGCCGATGCAGGTCGCGGCGTCGAAGGCGGCGTCGGCGTCGTCCTTCGGCACCGGGATGGAGTGCGCGTCCGGTGCGGACCCGGTCGGGACGGAGATGAAGCCGCCCGCCTGGATGATCCGGTCGAACGCCGACCGGTCCACCACGAGATCCTTGATCACCGGGAACGGCGCGGCCCGCCAGGGCTCGATGGTGATGACGTCGCCGTCCTTGAAGTGCCGCATGTGGAGCTGGCAGGTGGTGGTGGCCTTCTGCTCGCCGTGCGGGACGCCGTTGATGACCATGCCGCACATGCCGCAGATGCCCTCGCGGCAGTCGTGGTCGAAGGCGATCGGGTCCTCGCCCTCCAGGATGAGCCGCTCGTTCAGCACGTCGAGCATTTCGAGGAACGACATGTTAGGCGAGACGTCTTCGACCCGGTAGGTCACCATCCGTCCCTTGTCCGACGCGCCGTTCTGCCGCCAGATCTTCAGGGTCAGGTTCACTTGTAGCTCCGCTGGGTCATCTTGACGTACTCGTACTTCAGCTCTTCCTTGTGCAGGACCGGGCCTTCCGGAGTCCACTCCCACGCGGCGACGTAGGCGAAGTTCTCGTCGTCGCGCAGCGCCTCGCCGTCCGCGTCCTGCGACTCGGCGCGGAAGTGGCCGCCGCACGACTCCGTACGGTGCAGCGCGTCGATGCACATCAGCTCGGCGAGCTCGAAGAAGTCGGCGACCCGGCCGGCGCGCTCGAGCGCCTGGTTGAGCCCCTCGGCGTCGCCCGGCACCTTGACGTTGTTCCAGAACTCCTCGCGCAGCTCCGGAATGCGCTGCAGCGCCTTGCGCAGCGACTCCTCGGTGCGCTCCATGCCGCAGTAGTCCCACATGAGGCGGCCGAGCTCGCGGTGGAAGGAGTCGGCGGTGCGGTTGCCGTTCACCGACAGGAGCCTGTCGATCTTGTCCTTGACGGCCTTCCTGGCCTCCGCGATGTCGTTCTCGTCGACCGGCTCGAACGAGCTCGCCCCGGCGAGGTAGTCGCCGATCGTCGTCGGCAGCACGAAGTAGCCGTCCGCCAGGCCCTGCATGAGGGCCGAGGCGCCCAGCCGGTTCGCGCCGTGGTCGGAGAAGTTGGCCTCGCCGATCACGAACAGCCCGGGGATGGTCGACTGCAGGTCGTAGTCCACCCACAGCCCGCCCATGGTGTAGTGGACGGCGGGGTAGATGCGCATCGGCACCTCGTACGGGTTCTCGCCGGTGATGCGCTCGTACATCTCGAAGAGGTTGCCGTACTTCTTCTCGACGGCCTCCCGGCCCAGCCGCTTGATGGCGTCGGCGAAGTCGAGGTAGACGCCGAGCCCGCCGGGGCCGACCCCGCGGCCCTCGTCGCAGACGTTCTTGGCGGCGCGGCTGGCGATGTCACGCGGGACGAGGTTGCCGAACGACGGGTAGATGCGCTCCAGGTAGTAGTCGCGCTCGTCCTCGGGGATGTCGGCGGGGGCGCGGTTGTCGCCCTTGCGCTTGGGCACCCACACCCGGCCGTCGTTGCGCAGCGACTCCGACATCAGCGTCAGCTTCGACTGGTACTCGCCGCTGACGGGGATGCAGGTCGGGTGGATCTGCGTGAAGCAGGGGTTGCCGAAGTAGGCGCCCTTCTTGTGCGCCCGCCAGATCGCCGTGGTGTTGCAGCCCTTGGCGTTGGTGGACAGGTAGAACACGTTGCCGTACCCGCCGGTGGCCAGCACGACCGCGTCGGCGAGGTGCGTCTCGATCTCACCGGTGACCATGTCGCGGACGACGATGCCCCTGGCCCGGCCGCCGCTGACGATGAGCTCCAGCATCTCGTGACGCGCGTGCATCTCCACCGTGCCGGCCGCGATCTGCCGCTCCAGGGCCTGGTACGCGCCGAGCAGGAGCTGCTGGCCCGTCTGGCCCCGGGCGTAGAAGGTGCGCGACACCTGGGCGCCGCCGAAGGAACGGGTGTCGAGCAGGCCGCCGTACTCGCGGGCGAACGGCACGCCCTGCGCCACGGCCTGGTCGATGATGTTCACGCTGACCTGCGCCAGGCGGTAGACGTTCGACTCGCGGGAGCGGAAGTCGCCGCCCTTGACGGTGTCGTAGAACAGCCGGTAGATGCTGTCGCCGTCGCCGCGGTAGTTCTTGGCGGCGTTGATGCCGCCCTGCGCGGCGATCGAGTGGGCCCGCCGGGGCGAGTCCTGGTAGCAGAACGACTTGACCTTGTAGCCCAGCTCGCCGAGCGTCGCCGCGGCGGAGCCGCCGGCCAGGCCGGTGCCGACCACGATGATGGTCAGCTTGCGCTTGTTCGCGGGGTTGACCAGCTTCGCCTGGAACCGCCGGGTGTCCCAGCGGTCCTCGATCGGGCCGGACGGCGCCTTGGTGTCCCGGATGGGCTCGCCCACCCGGTAGCTCCCGATGGCCGTCGGGTCCTGCTGCCGGGCACGGGGGTGAGAGCTCACTTGACCACTCCGATCAGAATGCAGATGGGCGCCGAGATGAAGCCGAGCACCAGCACCGCCGAGACCACGGCGGCGCCCGTGCTGAGCGCGCGGCGGGCGCGGGGGCGGCGGGTCAGGCCGAGCGACTGGAACGCGCTCCACAGGCCGTGACGCAGGTGCATGCCGACCATCACCATGGCGACCAGGTAGAACAGCGCCACCCACCAGCGGCCGGGCTGGAAGCCGGCGATCATCCGGTCGTACGGCGTGGCGTCGAAGCCCTTCGGGTTCACCGCGCCGAAGGTCATGTCCAGCAGGTGCCAGATCACGAACAGTGCAATGATCACGCCGCCGTACCGCATGGTGTGCGTGGCGTACCCCTCGGCCTGCGACTTCCGCTTGGCCGCGTACTTGACCGGCCGCGCCTTGGCCGCCCGGCGGGCGAGCGTCACCGCCGCCCACATGTGCAGCACGACGCAGACCACGAGCACGATCTCGACGCTCGTCAACAGGGTCCGGTTCGGCAGCGCGGGCGACCCCACGGTGCGCAACCACTCGGCATAGTGGTTGAAGGAGTCGGCGCCCAGGAAGATCTTGAGGTTGCCCAGCATATGGCCGATCAGGAAGAGCACGAGAACGCCGCCCGTGACGGCCATGACGGCCTTCCTGCCGGCGGAGGTGCCGAACAAGCCGCGGCGGGCGGGCGTACGCGGCGCGGGCCCGCCGGTAGTGCGAGATGCGCTATGGGTGGGAACCGGGGTGGTCGCCGACCCCCGGTCCACGGAGTGGTCAACAGTGGCAGTCACGACTGCATACGCTAGGTTTTCCGCTTTTCCACCGTCCAAGTCATGACGGGCCTGGTTTCGATAGCTGCCGGCTATGCGCTCTGCCCCGTACGGTTCCGCAAGAGCCCAAGGTCCCGGTGATATGCGACGAAAATCACACTCTTCCGGATCACGGGGGTGCATGGATCCGGTTTCGGCGATAGCCCTAGGCTATTGAGATGTGCAGCTCCAGCAACTGGCCTACTTCACGGCCGTGGCCGAGACGCGGCACTTCACCCAGGCCGCGGAGCGCATGCGCGTCGCCCAGCCATCGCTGAGCAAGCAGATCAAGAACCTGGAGATCGAGCTGGGCGCGCCCCTGTTCAGCAGGGCCCGGGGCAACGTCACGCTCACCCCGGCGGGTGAGGCGCTGCTTCCGCTCGCCCGCCGCATGCTCGCCGACGCCGAGACGGCCCGGCGGGAGGTCGCCGAACTCGCGGGACTCCGGCGGGGGCGGGTGC